>NZ_BAAATJ010000005.1:0-256950 GCF_039533345.1 Streptomyces glaucosporus
GCCCGCCGCCGAGGCGCCGGAGGCGGCCGGCCGCAGCCGTCCGGTGCCGGCGGGCGGGAGGGCGGCGTCCGCGCTCGGGTGGAGAGGTGCGGACGCCGCCGATCTGGGGGGTGCCTCCGGTTCCGTGCGCGCCGGGGCCGTCGGCCCGTCGCGCCGGGGTCCGGACGCGGCGGCCGGGCGCGGTGCCGGCGCCGTGCTCCGTGCGGGCCGCGGCAGTGGCCGGACGGGCCGGGCGGCGGGCGGGCGCGGGACCTCGCCGCGTGCCGGGGACTCGGCGCGTACCACGGTGCGGTGCTCGGTGCGGATCTCCCGTTCGCGGGGGGCCGCCGCCCGGGTCTCCTCGCGGTGCGCGGCCGGCCGGGGCGCGGCGGGGAGGAACGGGTCGGTCTCCTCCTGCCGGAGCGGCCCGTCCCCGGGCGCGCCGACGCGCTCGAACGGTCCGGGCAGCCGCGGCCTCGCCCGTACGCGCCCGTTCCCGCCGTCCGCCGGGCCGCCGGCCGCGGCGGCCGCGGGGGCGTACCGGGTCAGCAGCCGGTCGAAGTGGTCAGGCATCCGCACACAGCTCCAGGTAGTAGCGGCGCCGCAGCGGGCTGAGCGCCAGGATCTCCGGCTCGGTCCAGCCGTAGGCGGCGGCGAGCAGGTGGACGTCGAGGAGCAGGTCCCGCGCCCAGGCGTCGAGTTCGCTCCACAGGTAGGAGGCGATGTCGAGTTCGGCCCGGGTCGTCCCGCCGCACTCGGGGCAGGAGACCTTGAGCGTCACGTCGGCGGCCGGGTCCGCCCGCTCGGCGGCTTCGGCGACGCGCCTCAGCACCGTCTCGGGCAGTTCATCCGGCAGCCGGCCGGCGGGGACCGGCCGCCCGGCCCGTTCCGCCGAGGCGAGGCAGCGTGCGATCAGCAGGGAGCGGGCGGACGGGCCGTCCGTGCCGGGGACGGCCGCCTCGGCCGCGGCCGTCAGGTCGGCGACCGTGGGCAGCCGGAATTCGACGTTCCAGTCGCCTTCCGTCACCCGCAGCGGCCCCTCCTCCCGGGGCCGCTGCGCGGCGAGTCCGTCCGCGTCGAGGTCGAACTCCATCGCCTCGCCGCACGGTTCGCACTCCACCAGCACCTGCATCCGCTCGCCGAACAGCGTGCGGCGCAGCGCGAACAGGTCGGCCTCCCGCTCGCCCACCGGCACCGACAGCAGTTCCTCGTCCCCGGCCTCCGGCCGGGCCGTGCGGTGGAGCAGGAGGGCGCGGCCGGCTCCGGACCGGTCCAGCCCCGCCTCCCAGACGGCCAGCAGCTCCGCGGGCCCGGTGATCGCCATGTGCCGGACCGTCCGCTCAGGCGGGGTTGGTGAACGACGGCTCGGTGGGCTCCGGCACCTCGTAGTCCCGCTCCCAGCCCTCGCACTCCAGCTTGAGGCTCTGGATGGCCACCGCATTGGCGTTGGCGTCCAGTTCGCCCAGGATCTGGTACTCGCTGGGCCAGGTCCGGTAGAGCTTGTGCGAGACGGCCACCTGCCCGGCCTCGTTGAGGACCTGGATCACGATGTCCTTGCGGAAGTCGGCGAGCGACACCTCGGATCCCAGGCCCGCGCCGACCTGCCAGACCTTGTTGGCCCAGCGGTCGAATTCGGGGTCGTGGGTGACACCGCGTTCGAGGGTGATGCCCTCGAACTCGGAGCGGCCCGGGGACTTGCGCGGTGTGCTCGGGTCGCCGCCGTGCCGGTGCTTGACCACCTCGGTGGTCCTCTTCAGCGGACTGATCTTGCTGACTCCCGCGACCGTGCGACCGCCCCACAGCACCAGGAACTTGAAGTTCTTGTAGGGGTCGAAGCGCTGGGCGTTCACCTGAAACTCAGCCATCGGATTCCTAAACCTCGAACTGTCCGGCCATCTGCTGGATCCTGACGACCACGAACTCGGCGGGCTTGGCGGGAGCGATGCCGACCAGGACGTTCACCACGCCGCGCGCGACGTCCTCCTCCGTGGTGGTGTCCTTGTCGCACTTCACGAAGTACGCCTCGCGCGGAGTGGTGCCCTTGAAGGCGCCCTGCCGGAAGAGCGTGTTCAGCCAGGCCGAGGCGTCGAGCCGGATCTGCTGCCACAGCTGCTCGTTGTTCGGTTCGAACACGACCCACTGCAGCCCGCGGTACAGGCTCTCCTCGATGTGCAGCGCCAGCCGCCGCACCGGCACGTACTTCCACTCGCTGCCGAGCGCGTCCGCGCCCTGGAGGGTGCGCGCGCCCCAGACGACCGGCCCGACGACGGGCAGGGCGCGCAGGCAGTTGACGCCGAGGGGGCCGAGGAGGGCGTTCTCCCGGTCGGTGAGGCGGACGCTCAGCGAGTGGACGCCCGCCAGTCTCGCCTCGGTGCCCGCCGGCGCCTTCCACACGCCGCGTTCGGCGTCCGTGCGCGCGCACACGCCGGCGATGGCGCCGGAGGGCGGGAAGGAGCGCAGGCGGCCCGTGAGGGGGTCGGTCATCTGCAGGTGCGGGAAGTACAGGGCCGAGTGGTCGTCCCGCACGGGGTCGAAGGCGCTCACTCCGGCCCGTGCGCTGTCGACGTCGGCCCAGGAGCCGGGCGCGTCCACGAGCAGGAAGATCCGCCGTTCGCGGCAGAGCGCCTGCGCGGCCGAGACCACCGTGACCATGTCCTCGGTGGAGTCGTAGGCGGCGAGTTCCGGCAGGGAGAGCAGGTTGACGTCGTCGGCGTCGCGCAGCGCGTGCAGCCCGGTCTTGGCGGCCTCGTCGCCGATGATGTCGCGCGGGCCGGGCGGGTCGCCGTCCACGCCTCCGGAGAGCGGGAAGACCGGCGGGTTGACGGTGGCCTCCAGGCCGAGGTCGTTGGCGCACTGGCCCAGGAAGCGGACGGTGTCGCGGGGGTCGGTGGAGCCCGCGACGACCTGGAGCCTGCGGCCGAAGGCGGTGACCTCCGCGCCCGCGAAGGCCCGCTTGCCGGGGGCGTCCGGCAGGGCGCGCAGCTTGCGCTCCAGGAGCAGCGCCAGTTCGGTGACGGTCCGCGGCGGCTCGCCGTCCCGGTCGGGGTCGTGGAGGGTGAACTCCCGCTCGACGTCGCCGATCTTCACGGTCAGCTCGACGCCGAGGTCCGGCAGCTCCTCGGCGAACGGCTTGGACACCGTGCCCGACGGGTCCGGCCTGCCCTCGTCGACGACGTCGATCCTCACCAGTTCGGAGTCGGCGTTGACCACGGTCTCGGCGTAGCGGCCGTGGCCGGGGTCCATGGAGAGGCCGGTGAAGGTCTCGCGGGTGCTGCCGTCCGTGTCCAGGACGCGCAGGTTGAAGGTCTCGCCGGGGTGGCGGGTGTCGTGGTCGACGGACAGGCGCAGCCGGGAGCCCCAGACCCCGGGTTCCTTGGCGTGCACCGTCATGACGGGGCAGGCGCTGTGCCCCTCCGTCGACTCCAGCGTGGCGCTCGCCTCCTCGCCGGTGCCGGCCGCGGCGACCCTCACGACCACCGCGGCGGTGCCGCCGTTGCCGAAGAACTGGTGGACGGCGTAGGAGACGGCGCTCTGGGAGGTGAGTCCGCCGAAGCGGCGTTCGAAGTCGGCGAAGCTGGTGACCCGTACCGGCTGGTTGAGCGGACCGCGGCGGGTGTGGCCGACGAACGCGGTGACCGAGGTCGTGACCCCGGAGATGGTGCGGACGCTGCTGGGAAGTTCCTCGATGTATACGCCGGGATGGCCCATGTGCACCGGCTTTCCCCTCCATTCCCTTCGGGCACCAAGAGATGAGGAGAAGGGGTGAAGGAAATATGCGCAGACGGTCGAGGGACCGGCGCCTGTTGTTCTTTTCTCCCCCGTCGCACACGCCATGCGCGGTCGGTTTCGCACGGCCAAGCCGAATGGCTCGCAACTCCTGATGCGTGAGTTCCTCTGGGAGTGTCGAACTCCGCCGTGACAAGGGTCAAGGAGGGGTTTCGGTCATCCGGGCCGGGCCGGCCTCCCGGGCGTGCGACATCCTCGAATTTTGCGCATGCCGGGGGATTTATGGCGATGAAAAGATGCGCTTGTAAGATCAACGCCGAGCAGGGTCGACCCAATGCGGTCACAATAATAAGACGAATATATGGCGCCCTCGGCGCGTCGCTTTGCGATCAACACGGCGGGGATCGGGTGTTTCCCCGCCCGAGGAGCGGGAGAGCGGGCCGGCTACCGGGAGGATCATGACCGGATCGACGGCCCGGGGCCGTTCCGGGACGCGGCAGGACGTGACGGGGCGGGGGCCGCGTCGCGGACCGGGATGCCCGGTCCGCAGCGAGCAGCCCCCTCCAGGGGCGTCGTGGGAGCATCCGCCGGCAGAGGCGCGATCAGGACGCGCGGCGGGCGGTGCGGGCAGGCCGCGACGGGGACGAGGGCGGGAGCCGTCCTCTCCGCACCGGCCGGGCACTCGTCACCGAGGCCGTGCCGCGCGGGGATGACGTCCGCCTGCGATGCGCCGGCCGCACCGGCATACCGCCGACGAGCTGTTCGCCCGGACCGGCGGCGGACACGTCCCCGCCTCTCCCGTGGAGGGGAGCGGACGCGCCGGGGCCGTCCGGTCCGCCTTCGGCGGGCGTCTCCGGCCGAAGGCGCGGAGCGTCTCCCCGCCCGCCCGACGGCCTCGCGGCCGGGCAGGCGCCCGTACGACCGCCCCTTCCCGGACAGTGCCGCGAAGACCGTGGCCGGTCCGGCCGGCGGGATCGTCACGGGTGCGCCCGGTATCCGGCCCCGTTCCGTGTCGAGTGGTCCGAGGACCGGACCCGCACCGGGCGCCCTCCGGCGCCTTCCCGGACCGGCTGCCGGTCTGACGGGCCGTCGTTGGACGGCGGGCGGCCCGCCGTCCAACGACGGAGGGACCGGCCGGGTCCGTCGCCGGACCCGGCCGGTCCCTCGGCTCGCACAGCCCCCATGGCGGCCCGGCGGCCCGGGACCGCCGGGCCGCGCGGGACTCCGCCGGGCCGTCAGACGAGCTGGGCGTCCAGGGTGATGTTCTTGACGGCGGCGAGGGCCTGACTGACCGGGCAGTTGGCCTTGGCGTCCTCGGCCGCCGCCCGGAAGTCCTCCTCCGACAGTCCGGGCACGGTGGCGCGGACGGTCAGCTTGATGGCGGTGATGCCCTCGCCCGGCTGGAAGGTGACGTCCGCCTGGGTGTCCACCTTCTCCACGGTGTAGCCCTTGCCCGCCAGGCCGTGCGAGAAGGCCATGGAGTAGCAGGCGGAGTGGGCCGCGGCGATCAGCTCCTCGGGGCTGGTCCTGCCACCGGGCTGCTCGGCGCGGGAGGCCCACGTCACGTCATAGGTGCCGATCTTGGAGGAGTCGAGGGCGACGGTGCCCTGACCCTCCATGAGGTTGCCTTCCCAGTGGGTCTTGGCAGTACGGACGGTTGCCATGTCGATCACTCCTGGTGATAGGCGATGAGAAACCAACAGAACGGATGATGGGACAACTGCGGTGATCAGTTTAGGCAGTGGGCCGGGTGTGATCCGGCGTGCGCCACGCGCCCGCGGCCGGTCCGGGCGGCGCCGCCGACACGCCGGCGTCCCGGCACACGGCGGCGGGACGGCCCGGTCACCTCCGCCGGGCCAGGACCAGACGGCAGCGGGGGCTGCCGTCCGTCCGCCGGCCCAGATCCTCCAGGGGCAGGGTCTCCACCTCGAACCCCGCCCCGGCCAGCTCCCCGAGCACGTCGGGGAGCCGGAACGTGCGGTAGTACATGACGAACCGCGGACGCCACAGCGCGTTGCGCACGCGCATCGCGGCGTCGAACCCCCACAGCGTCCAGTAGAGCCGCGATCCGACCCGGGGCGGCGCCGCGACGGGGAAGGCGAACAGGCCGCCGGGCCGGAGCGCCGCGTGCACCTCCGCGAACAGCGCGGGCCGCTCCCGGGGCAGGAAGTGCCCGAACGCCCCGAAGCTGACGGCCAGGTCGACGGACCGCTCGAAGGGGAGCCGCAGGGCGTCGGCCCGCACCCAGTGCACCGCCGGTCCCCCGGCGGGCGCGGGGAGGGCGGCACGGGCCACGGACAGCATGCCCGCGCTGAAGTCGACGCCGACGACCCGCTGTTCGCACAGCCGCCGGAGGACACCCACCCCCGCGCCGGTGCCGCAGCAGACGTCCAGCCCGGTCGCGAACGGTCCCAGCGGCCGGAGGGCGCGCGCCACCGATTCCAGCGCGCGGTCCGGCGTCCGGAACGGGGTGCGGTCGAACTTCGGCGCCAGCAGGTCGTAGCCGCGTTCGACGGACGACAGGGCCTGTACGGCGAGTTCGCGGAAGGTCGGGCCTTCGGGGGAGAACATGGCGCCCACCGTAACGGCCGCGCCGCGGCGGGCGCGCGGGCGCCCGCCGGGGTCACGCGCGGCGCAGGCGCCGGACCGCCGCGCGCACCAGGAGGCGGAGCGCGGTGACGCCCGCCCACAGGGCGAGGACCGGCAGGGCGATCTCCATACCCTCCTGGGCCCGGAGGAGGACGGTGACGACGGGCCCGGCCAGCAGCCAGAGAACCACCAGGATGGCGAGAAGCCCGGTCAGGACCTCCGCCGGCCGCTCCACGATCAGCTCGAACAGATCCCTCGCCGCCCGCCGTTCCTCGCCGGTCACCGCGGGCAGCAGCACAGGAGGCGCCGAGCGGGCGTCCCCCGGGCCCCCTCGACCGCCGGTCGCCGTCCTTCTCCTCCGCTCAGGACCGGCTGTGGAGGCGGCGGTGCAGGTCGCGGACCCGCTCCGCGAACCCGGGCACCGGCCCCTCCACCACCGCGCCGGGGACGACCTCCCCGATCGGCAGCATCCGCACGGGCGGTTCCGGCACCCCCCACTCGGCCAGCCAGGACGCCAGCTGCCCGGACGAGGTGGCGTACACGATGCGGCCCAGTCCGACCCAGCCGTGCGCGGCGGCGCACATCGGGCAGTGCTCGCCGGAGGTGTAGACGGTCGCCGCCGCCCGCTCTCCGGGGGTCAGGTGCGCCGCTGCCCAGCGGGCCAGTTCGAACTCGGGGTGGCGGGTGCGGTCGCCGGCGGCGACGCGGTTGTGGTCCTCGGCCAGGACCGTCCCGTCGCCGCCCACGAGCACGGAGCCGAACGGTTCGTCGCCCGCCTCCAGCGCCTCGGCCGCCAGTTCCACGCAGCGGCGCAGGTGCCGCAGGTCGGTCTCGTCCACCATGGAGGGCCTCCCGGATGTGGTTCCGTGCGGATGGTAGGCGCTCGGTCCTCCCGGCGCACCCGGTCCCTGGTGCGGCGAGCCCCGGCCGCCCTCCGGAAACGGGTGGAGCGGCCGTCCGGCCGTGCGCGATGATCGGTGACCGTGACCCTCGTCCTGCCGCCCCGGCTCACCGCCTCCGCACGCGCCCTGCGCGACGCCGCCCACCGCCGCGGCCTGCGCACGGTGCGGCTGCCCACGTTCGAGGTGCCCGCCGGCCTGCGGGCCGGGCACCTGCACGCGGGGCCCTCCTTCGCGGACGCCGTGGCGCCCGTCCTCGGCATCGCCCCGCTGGAGGCGCCCGCCGACTGGCTGGCCCGGCTGCCCCGCGAGTACACCCGGCGCGAGATCCTGGTCATGCCGATCCGTGAGGCGTACGCGCTGCGCCGCCCCGTGTTCGTGAAGTCCCCCAACGACAAGGAGGTGCCGGCGCGCGTCTACACCGACGGGTCGCGGCTGCCCGGCCCCGACGCGGTGGATCCGGACACTCCGGTGCTGGTCTGCGACGTGGTGGGGTTCGAGACCGAGTACCGCCTGTACCTGCTCGACGGGACGGTCCACACCGGCAGCCGGTACGCGTCGCGGGGGCGGCTCGCGCTCGGGCCGCTGTCGGACGAGGCGGCCGCCTTCGGCGCCGACCTGCTGGACGGGTGCGGTCACACGCTGCCCACCGCGATCGTGGTCGACGTGGGGACCGTCGACGGGCACTGGGCGGTGATCGAGGCCAATGCCGCCTGGGCGAGCGGCATGTACGCCTCCGATCCGCAGCGGGCTCTCGACACCGTCCTGCGGGCCGCCGGGCCGGCCGCTGCCCTCACCTCCCGGGACCGTCCGTTCGTCCGCTCCACCGCCCGGGCCACGGGGGTGGTCCGGGCGGAGTGAACCGTACGGCGGGCGCCCTGCCTACCAGATGGCCTCGACCCACTCGGGGCGGTCGATGAACGGGTTCCGGTTGTGCTGGTAGCGGGAGTGGATGATCTCGTTGCGGTTGCGCTCGAAGGCGTCGGGCGGGTCCTCCCGGTGCCACTGCTTCAGGACGCTCAGCCGGCCGTGGTACGGGGCGGAGCCGTTGCTCACCCGGTCGTTGGGCTCAAGGTCGGCGAACCCGTCGTCGCCCTCGTAGCGCACGGCCATGTAGAGGATCATGCGGGCGACGTCGCCCTTGACCGCGTCGCGGGGCTCGAAGCTGTCGCCGTCGGTGTAGTTGCCCGGGGCGCCGCCGACCTGGCTGCCTCCGTCGTCGAAGTCCTTGTTGCCGCGGATGCTGTTGACCTGGACGTCCGCGGGGCGCAGGTGGTGGAGGTCGGTGCCGGGTCCGGCGGCGGTGCCGAAGTCGCCGTGGGACTTCGCCCACACGTGCTCGCGGTTCCAGTCGCCGAGGTTCCCGCCGTGGTCGGACTTGGCCCGGGAGCGGCCGGTGTACAGCAGGATCACGTTGTCCGGGTCGGCGGGGTCCTCGTCGGTCTCGCCCAGGGCGTCCCAGACCTGGCTGTAGGAGATCCGGGTGTGGTCGTCGACGATCTCGTGCAGGGCCTCCTTCAGGGCGGCACCGGTCTTCCCCTCCGCGGGCGCGTAGTACGCGTCCGTGGAGGGGGTGCTCCGTACGGCGGCCGGACCGGCGGGGGCGGGCACGGCCGAGGCGGGGAAGGCCGTGGCCACCACGGCGGCCACGGCCAGGGTTATGCCTCCGGCCGCGGAACGGCGGGAACGGGACATGGGGGTGTCCTCTCCAACGCGCCCCGGGTCGCGGGGCGTCGGCGGTCATGCGGTCCCCCGGAGCCTGCCATGACGTCATGCCCCTGCCAAGATTGGCAATCGGGCGCTTCCCCGCAACACGGGGCACGGCGGCACCGATCGTCACCCGCCGTTCACGGCCCGCCCCGCGAACGGCGGTTTTGTGAACGGCATGGAACACGCCGTGAGAACACCGCCGTGAGAACGCCGCCCGGCCCACGCAGGGTCACGGTGCGGAGCGCGCCGTGACCTTGCGCGACGGCGTTCTCGCCGTGCGGCCCGGGGGCGGTGCGGAGCAGACTGGAAGAGGATGGTCCCGATCGGCCCGGGCGGCACCCGTGCCACCGTCGCGACGGCCGCCGCCCGGTCGGAAGCCCGGTCCGAGGGCCCGTGGGAGAACCCGGGCGGAGGGTGTCCGGCATGACCACGGCTCCCTCGCGGGCTCGTCCGACGGACGTGGCCCCGCGCGTCCGGGGCCGGCAGCCGTCAGCGAAGCGACCCGGAGGCGGCCATGACGAGTACACAGGGAGCCCGGCCGATCGTGGTGGGCGTGGACCCCGACCCGTCCCGCCGCTCGGCCCTGGCCTGGGCCGCGGACGAGGCGGACCGGCGCGGCCTGCCGCTGCGGCTGGTGCACGCCCGGGGGATGACGACCAGCGGGTACTGGTCGGGGGAGTTCCGCACGGGCCGGGAGCAGTGGGAGTTCCGGGAGGGCTGGGAGGAGGCGGCGCGCGACGCGGGCGAGCGCGTACTGGAGGACGCCGCCGCGTTCGCCCGACGCCGGCGCCCCCGGCTGGAGGTCTCCCGGCGGTCGGCGGACGGACACCCCGCGTGGGTCCTGCGCGAGCAGGCCCGGGACGCGGCGATGGCCGTGGTGGGCTCCCGCCACCTGTCCCGTACCGAGGAGCTGCTCGGTTCCGCCTCGGTGAGCCTGCCGCTCGCCGCGCACGCCCCGTGTCCGGTGGCGGTCGTGCCGGAGCCGGAGCACACCGCCCGGCAGCCGGCGCACTTCGTGGTCGGCGTCGACGGCAGTCCGGACTCCGCCGCCGCGATCGACTTCGCGTTCGAGGCGGCGGCCCTGCGCGGGGCGGAGCTGAGGGCCCTGTGCGTGTGGCGTCCGCCGCTGCTCGGCGCCCTGAGCCGGGAGGCCGCCGAGCAGGAGGGTCGCCGTGTGCTGTCCGAGTCGCTGGACGGACCCGCCGCCGCCCGGCCGGAGGTGGAGGTGCGCCAGGAGTTCGTGCGGGGCCACCCCGTGCAGGTCCTGGCCGAGGCGTCCGCCCACGCCCTCGGGCTGGTCGTGGGCAGCCGGGGGCGCGGGGGGTTCGCCGGGATGCTGCTGGGTTCGGTGAGCCAGGGCGTGCTCCGCCACGCCCGCTGCCCGGTCCTCGTCGTCCCGGCGTCCGGCGGGCGTGCCGCGTAGGGTCCGCCGGACGCCGGACGCCCCGTCCCGGATGCGAGGCGGGGCCGGAGGGGTCACGATGGAGTCCGGTCCCGGGCCCGGTGGCGAAACCCGACGTGAAGGGGGCAGGGCATGAGGGTCCGCGAATACATGGCGTCCCCGGCGGTGACGGTGTCCCCGGACACCCCCGCCCGGCAGGCCGCCCTCCGCATGCGGCAGGAGGCGGTCGGCTGCCTGCTGGTCGTGGTGGAGAGCGAACTGCGCGGGATCGTCACCGACCGCGATCTGGCGGTGCGCTGCCTGGCCGGGGAGCGCTCCCCGCAGACCCCGGTGTCGGAGCTGATGTCGTCCTCCGTGGTCACCCTGGAGACCGCCGACGACATCGCGACCGCCTACTACGCCTTCCGCAAGTCCGGGGTGCGGCGGCTGCCCGTCCTGGACGGGCGCGGTCGCGTCGTCGGCGTCCTCAGCGTCGACGACCTGTTCCTGGACGTCTTCCAGCGCCTGTCCGACCTGCTCGGCCCGGTCGCCTGGAACGTCCTGCGCGATCCGCCCGAGCCGCCCCGGCCCTCCGCCGCCCTCCGGCCCTCCGCCCGGCGTCCGTGAGGGGCGGCCCGGCGGGGACGGCGGACGGGGTCACCCGGGTTCGGTCCCGCCGGCCCGGTGGGTCCCGCTCCGGGTGGCGCCGCACCGGCAACGGGACGACTCGACCGGCTCCCCGCCCCCGGAGACCTCCGGGCCGCGGCCGAGGCGTACGTGCACGCGCTCTCCCGTGCGGTACCGCTCCCGACAGGCGCGCACTCGCCCGGCGGCGGGACGGAGGGGGCCTGCCCCGCACGGGCTGCGGGAGGGCACCCGGTCCCGTGCCGGTGCGGGGGACGCCCCCGTCGTCCACACCGGCCGCGGCGCGACGAAGGGCGCGGATCACTTTCTCCCGGGAACAAGCGGCCCCCCGGGAGCGCTGTCCCCTGTGCCCCGGTTGCACGAGCACGAGAGGAAAGGTGTGGGAACGGTGCGGGAAACAGGACGGAAGCGCCCCCATCCGGCCGGCGACGAACCGATGGTGACCTCCTGCGACCGGATGATCGCCGTGAAGTGCCTGCGGCTGACCATGCCGGACCGGCCGATCAGCAGGGTGGCCCTGGACGTGGGTCCGGACCGCGGCGGCACGCCCGGTACCTGGATGGCACTCACCGCTCCCGAGGCGCGCGAGCTGGCACGGCGTCTCGTCGCACAGGCGGCCCTCGCCGAGCACGAGGCGTCCTGAGGGAATCCCGGTGCGGGGCTTCCCCGCACCGCTCCCGCACCGCTCCCGCGGCGAACGACCGCCGGTCCCCGCTTCCGGCCCGGGCGGGACGTGACGCGGGAGGCCCCGGCGCCTCCCCCACGAGCGGGAGGCGCCGCACCGGCGGCCGGCACCGGGTGCCGGCCGCCTTCCGCGCCCGTCCCTCCGCCGACGCTCCGTGCGGCACGGGGCCTCCGGCTGCCGCCGTCCCTGCGGGCGGGCCGGTGAACGTCCGGGGCAGCGCGCGGACTTGGGCCGGGTGCGCGGTCGCACAACCGTCTTGACCCCCCTCTTCGATCATGGCAGGGTCATCCCCATGCCGCCCGGCGAGCTCCTTGTCTCCAGACACCACGTGGACCTCCTCCGCGTGGCGAGCGCGCTGTGTCGTCGCGGCGAACGCTGACGGCTGTCCGGTTCTCCGACGGGGCGTCAACACCGCTCCGCTCCACGGCGTCCTCGAGGAAGCGTTCCGCGCCCGCGCGGCCCTCCCCCACGCCCCCGCTCCGGGCGGGCGCCGCATCCGCGTCCCCGTCGGCCCCATCTCCCCGGCAGCGCCGGACGTCCGTCCCCGCCCCACACCCGCGGGCACGTGTCCGGCGGCCGTCCGCGCCCAACTCCCCGACATGGCAAGACCCGGCCCTTCCCCACCCGGAGGAACGACATGAGCCAGCCCATCGACGCCGTCACGGCGGGCCACGGATCCGAGCAGGACCCCGCCCAGGCCCCCGAGCACGCCTGGTCGTTCGAGACCAGGCAGGTGCACGCCGGCACCTCCCCCGACCCGACCACCGGCGCGCGGGCGGTGCCGATCTACCAGACCACCTCGTTCGTCTTCGACGACACCCAGCACGCGGCCGACCTGTTCTCGCTGGCCGCGCCAGGGAACATCTACACCCGCATCCACAACCCCACCCAGGACGCCTTCGAGCAGCGGGTGGCGGCCCTGGAGGGCGGCGTCGCGGCCGTCGCCCTCGCCTCGGGGCAGGCCGCCGAGACCCTGGCGATCCTCACCCTGGCCTCCGCGGGCGACCACCTGGTGTCCAGCGCCTCGCTCTACGGCGGCACCTACAACCTCTTCCGCCACACCCTGCCCAGGCTGGGCATCGAGGTGAGCTTCGTCGAGGACCCCGACGACCTCGACGCGTGGCGGGCCGCGGTCCGGCCGAACACCAAGGCCCTGTTCGCCGAGGCGCTGGGCAACCCGCGCGGCAACGTGCTGGACATCGCCGCGGTGGCCGACGTCGCGCACACCGCGGGTGTGCCGCTGATCGTCGACAACACCGTGCCCACCCCCTACCTGCTGCGTCCCCTGGAGCACGGCGCGGACGTCGTGGTGCACTCGGCGACCAAGTTCCTCGGCGGGCACGGCACGACGATCGGCGGCGTGGTCGTGGACGGCGGGACCTTCGACTTCGGGGCGCACGCCGAGCGCTTCGCGGACTTCAACGAGCCCGACCCCAGCTACCACGGGCTGCGCTACTGGCCCGACCTGGGTCCGAGCGCGTACGCGGTGAAGCTGCGGGTGCAGCTGCTGCGCGACCTCGGCCCGGCGATCTCCCCGTTCTCCTCCTTCCTCCTGCTCCAGGGCCTGGAGACGCTGTCGCTGCGCATGGAGCGGCACAGCGCCAACGCCCTGGCGCTGGCCCGGTGGCTGGAGGAGCGCGACGAGGTGGACGCGGTGTACTACGCGGGGCTGGCGTCGAGCCGCTGGCACGGGGCCGCGCAGCGCTACCTGCCGCGCGGCGCGGGCGCCGTGCTCTCCTTCGAGCTGCGGGGCGGCGTGGAGGCGGGCAAGCGCTTCGTGGACGGCGTCGAGCTGTTCAGCCACCTGGCGAACATCGGCGACGTGCGGAGCCTGATCATCCACCCCGCCTCGACCACGCACAGCCAGCTGGGCCCCGAGGAGCTGGCGGCCACCGGCACCTCCCCGGGACTGGTGCGGCTGTCGGTCGGGATCGAGGCGCTGGAGGACCTCAAGGCCGACCTGGAGGCGGGCTTCCGGGCCGCGAAGGGCGCCTCGTCGTGACGGACGCGCGCACCACCGGGCGGACGGTGACCGGGCCGCGGCCGACCCCGCTGCCCGGCCCGTCCGCTCCCGCCGGCGGCCGCCCCACCGGGCCGCCGCCGGCGACCGGCGCCTGGCAGGAGGGCGATCCCCCGGGGAACCGGCGCTGGGCGGACCTGCCGCACGCCCTGCCCCTGGAGAGCGGAGAGCTCCTTCCCGGGGTGCGCGTCGCCTACGAGACCTGGGGACGCCTCGCGCCCGGCGGCGACAACGCGGTGCTGGTGCTCCACGCCCTCACCGGCGACAGCCACGCGGCAGGCCCGGCGGGGCCGGGCCACCCGACCCCGGGGTGGTGGGACGCGCTGATCGGCCCCGGCCGTCCGCTCGACACCGACCGGTTCTTCGTGGTCGCGCCGAACGTCCTGGGCGGCTGCCAGGGCACCACCGGACCGGCCTCCCGCCGTCCGGACGGGCGGCGCTGGGCGAGCCGGTTCCCGCGGCTGACGGTCCGCGACCAGGTGGCCGCGGAGGTCGCGCTGGCCGAGTCGCTGGGCATCGACCGCTGGGCGCTGGTCGTCGGCGGGTCGATGGGCGGGATGCGGGCCCTCGAATGGGCGGCGTCCCACCCGGACCGGGTCTCCCGGCTGCTGCTGCTCGCCTCCCCGGCCGCCTCCAGTGCCGAGCAGATCGCCTGGGCGTCGGTCCAGTTGCACGCCATCCGCTCCGACCCCGCCTGGCGGGGCGGCGAGTATCACGACGCGGGTCCGGGCGGCGGCCCGCACCGCGGGCTCGGGGTGGCCCGGCGGATCGCACAGGTGACCTACCGCAGCGAGGCCGAGTTCCAGGAGCGGTTCGGCCGGCGGCCGCAGCCGGGCGAGGACCCCCGGTCCGGGGGGCGGTACGGCGTGGAGTCCTACCTGGACCACCACGCGGACAAGCTCGTCCGCCGTTTCGACGCGGGCAGCTACGTGGTGCTCACCGAGGCGATGAACGGGCACGACGTGGGGCGGGGACGGGGCGGGACGGCGTCCGCCCTGCGCCGGGTCACCATGCCCACCCTGGTGGCCGGCGTCGACACCGACCGGCTCTACCCGCTGTGGCAGCAGGAGGAGCTGGCCGCCGGCATCCCCGGCGCCGACGCGGTGCGGATCGTCGAGTCGCCGTGCGGCCATGACGCCTTCCTGGTGGAGACCGGGCAGGTCGGCGCGCTGGTCGGGGAACTCCTGGGAGAGCCCGCCGGGGCCCGCCGGCGCCCCGGGTGACGCCCCGGCCGCGTCCGCACGGCCGGGGCGGGGCACCGACGGGCAGGGCAGGGCGGGGCGCCCGCCCTACCCGGCCGGCGTGATCAGTCCGTAGTGGCCGTCCCGGCGGTGGTGGAGCAGGTTCCCGCGCCCGGTGACGGCGTCGGTGAAGAACACGAACGGCAGGCCGGTCACCTCCAGCCGCCACATCGCCTGCGCCAGTCCCATCCGGGGCGCCGGGACCCCGCTCACCTCCACCACGGCCTCCGAAGGACTGGCGGAGAGCAGCAGCAGTCCGGGCAGGCTCCGCGCCGTCCGGGCCAGCCGGTAGCCGCCCCGGCCGTCGCGGTAGACGACGCTGTCGACACCCGACGCGACGTCGGTGAACAGGTGGAAGTCGTGGCCCAGGGCCTCCATGTCCGCCACCGCCTCGGCCGGGTTCCGGCGGGGCGGGCCGAAGGTCCTGCGGCGCACGACCCGGCGCTCCTCGACCGGGAGACGGCGGCGCGGACCGCGGCCGCGGTGCGGGCGGTGGTGCGCCTTGCCATGGGCGCGAGCGAGCCGGCCGGCCAGCCGGTCCTGGAGCAGGTCGATCGCCTCGGCCATCGTGTCGGCGGCGGCCTGCGCCCGCACCAGGTGCCCGTTGACGTCCACGCTCACCCGGGCGGCCGCCGGATACGGCACGGACGGGTCGGCGGCCTGGCTCAGTCCCACCCTGGCCTCCGGCAGCGGCTCCCGCACCCTGCCCAGGGCCTTCAGCACCTTGGCCCTGGCGTACTCGGCGGCGCCCCCCGGCACGTCGCCCCTGGTCTCCACCCGAACGCCGGTGACGACGGGGCGCTCCTGCGTCTGCTTCATGGTGTCCTCCTGCCGTGGTGACACCTCCAGGGTTCCCGCCCGGTGATCTCCCCGGGGAGGGCCGAAGGTCCCGCGCCGGGGTGCCTTCCGTACCCCTCCGTCCCGCCGGCCGGGCCCCGGCGCCGGTTCCGGACGGACGGCCGGCCCGAGGCGTCAGCCGCCGAGCAGTCCCGCGACGACACGGCCGAACAGCAGGCGCGCGGCCGGGGCCACGAGCGCGTCCGGCAGCCACGGCAGCGCGCGCACCCGCACCTCCTCGCGCCACACCACCAGCGCCCCCGCGTCCCGGCCGGTCACCTCCACCTCGGCCCAGCCGGCCATGACGCGCCCCCGCTTCTCCAGGCGGCAGCGTCCGGGGCGGCCCCGGACGGGCGGTTCCCAGCGGACGACCTCCATCGGGTCGTCGAACGCGGCACGTCCCACGCCCGTGCGGGCCGTGAACCGCGTGCCCACCCGGGTCGGGGGCGGGGTGGCGACCGTGATCGACGTCAGCGGCACATGGCGTGCGTGGTGTTCCCAGGCGGTCAGCCTGCGCCATGCTTCCTCGGGGGGCAGCGCCGTCCGGCGCCGGATCAGGATGCGGGCCATGGCGCGACCGTAGGACGCCCGCCCCGCACGGCCGTGCCGACCCGCCGGACGGGCCGGCGGAACCGGCCGGGGCGGCCCGCCGAATATGATTGAGAGCGCTCTCACCATGGGGGCGGAGGGGGGAAGGACGTCCGTGCGAGAAGTTCTCCGGATGCTGGCGGCGGCAGGCGTTCCAACCGACCGGGTCCTGCGGTGCGAGCCGCTGTCCGGCGGCACGTACAACACGCTCCACCGGATCGGGCTGGCCGGCGGCGAGGAGCTGGTGCTGAAGGTCCCGCCGCCCGCCGCGGACCGCTCCCTGCGGTACGAGCGGGGCATCCTGCGCGGTGAGGAGGTCTTCCACCGGGCGGCGGCCGAAGCCGGTGTGCCGGTGCCCCGCGTGCTGCACGCCGAGTACGACGGCGCCGCCGCGACCGGTCCGTTCCTGCTGATGTCCGTGTGCGACGGCACCCCGTGGCACACGGCGGACGCGGAGCTGGAGGCCGGTGAACGTGCCCGGCTGCGGGAGGAGCTGGGCCGCCTGGTGGCACGGCTCCACACGGTCGCCGGACCGTCCTTCGGGTACCCCGCCGAGCCGGTGGCGCCCCTCTCCCCCGCCTGGCGGCCCGCCTTCACCGCCATGCTGGACGCCGTGCTCGACGACGCCGAGGAGTACGGCGCCTGGCTGCCTCGTCCGGCGGCCGGGATACGGCGGCTCGTCCACGCGGCGTCGCCGGTGCTGGAGGAGGTGGACGAGCCCGTCCTGGTCCACTTCGACCTGTGGCAGGGGAACGTCCTGCTGACCGGCGCGCCGGGCGCCCGCACGATCGGCGGCGTCATCGACGGCGAGCGGATGTTCTGGGGGGACCCGCTGGCGGACTTCGCCTCGCTCGCCCTGCTGGGCGACATCGAGGACGACCCGGCGTTCCTCACGGGGTACGCCTCCGGCGGGGGCCGCACCGGCTTCGACGACGCGGCCCGGACGCGGATGGCGCTGTACCGCGCCTACCTCTACCTGATCATGCTGGTGGAGGCCGAGCCGCGACGCTACCCGCCCGACCGGCGCGCCTGGGTGCGGCGCCATGTGGCACCGCATCTGGAGGAGGCCCTGGACGCCCTGGACCGCGCCGTGGCCGGGTGACCGCGGCCGGGCCGCCTCCGGGGTCCCCGCGGTGGCGGGCGCGGCGGTGCGGTGTCCGGAAAACGACCATGGAGGATGTCATGGGAGTGCCGTGGAGCCGGCCGGGGAATAGTCTCCGGCCATGCATACGCCGACACACGAGATCACGGCGGCCGACGCCGACGGCCGGGTGTTCACGGTGCGCCTGATGCGCAACATGATGCTCGAACCGGTGGTACGCGGACTGGCGTGCGACCACTGCGACTGGAGGAGCGGCCTGCCGCTCTCGTTCTCCCGCACGCCGTTGGACATCGCGGGCGAGCACCTCGCCACCGCGCACGGCGCCGACCGCGGCCTGTCCCACTCCGAGACCCCGGACTTCCGCCGGCTCCGGACCACGGCGATGCTCCTGCTGCCCGTCGTGGTCGTCTTCCTCGTGATGATGTGGCCGAAGGCTTCCTGACTCCCTGTCAGCCAAGTCCGCGGGCGCGGCCGGTCCGCCGCGAGCGCCTCGCGGCCCGTGCCCCGGCCGGGTCCGGGGCACGGGCCGCGGCCGCGTCAGCAGATGCGGGGCAGCTGCTCGCCCAGCGGCAGGTCCACCACGCGGGTGCCGCCGAGGGCGGTGCGGGCCACCACCATGCCCGGGTGGTCCGCCACGCACTCCCCGATCAGGGCCGCCTCGGCTCCCTGGGGTGGGCGCGCACCGCGGCGAGGACGGCGTCGGCGTGCTCCCGGGGGACGAAGGCCACCAGGCGGCCCTCGTTGGCCACGTACAGCGGGTCCAGTCCGAGGAAGCCGCAGGCCGCCGCCACCGCCTCCGGCACGGGCACGGCCCGTTCGTCCAGGACGACGCCTGTGCCGGACGCCGCGGCGATCTCGTTCAGCGCGGCGGCCAGCCCGCCGCGGGTGGGGTCGCGCAGCGCGTGGAGGTCCGGGGCGGCCGCGAGCATCGCCTGGACCAGGCCGCCCAGGGGCGCGGTGTCGCTGCACACCTCGGCCCCGAACTCCAGGCCCTCGCGCACGCTCAGGATGGCCACCCCGTGCTGGCCGACGGGTCCGCTGACGATCACCACGTCGCCCGGCGCGGCGCGCTGCGGGCGGATGTCGACGCCCGCGGGGATCAGTCCGGTCCCCGCGGTGCTGACGTAGACGCCGTCGCCGTGGCCCGCCTCGACCACCTTGGTGTCGCCGGTGACGACCTCGACGTCCGCCGCCGCGGCGGCGCCGGTCGCCTGCGCCACCCGCCGGACCACCGGCAGACCGGTGCCCTCCTCGATGATGAAGGCGCATGACAGGAAGGCGGCCCGCGCCCCGCTCATGGCCAGGTCGTTGACCGTGCCGTTGACGGCCAGGTCGCCGATGCCGCCGCCGGGGAAGAACAGCGGCCGCACCACGTAGGAGTCGGTGGAGAACGCCAGCCGCGCGCCGCCCAGCACCACCTCGGCGGAGTCGCGCAGGCCCGCCAGGGTCTCGTTGCCGTAGGCGGGGACGAAGAGGTGCTCCACCAGTTCCGCCGAGAGCGCCCCTCCCCCGCCGTGTCCCATGACCACGGCCGGGCGGTCGCGCAGCGGGGCCGGGCAGGACCAGGCGGCCGGGTCCACCGGCTCGGCGAGCATGTCGCCGAAGGAGCAGAAGACCACGCCCGGGCGGGAGGCGATCTCCAGGGCCCGGTCGATCGTCTCCAGGGGCGTCACGCACACCGGGCAGCCGGGGCCGTGGACGAGTTCGACGCTGTCGGACAGCAGTTGGTCGATGCCGTGCCGGATGATCGAGTGGGTCTGGCCGCCGCAGACCTCCATCATGGTCCAGGGCCGGGTGGCGGTGGCGTGGATGTCGTCCAGCAGCCGCCTGGCCGGCCGGGGTCGTTGAACTCGTCGATGTACCTCACCGGGCGTCCTCCCGTTCCGCCGCTCCGGCCGCCGGGGCGCCTGCGGGATCCGCCGGGGCGCCCTGTCCGGCCTCGGCCGCCGCGCGCTCCCAGGCGTCCCCGAACTCCTCGTCCGGGAGCCCTGGTCGGTCGAAAAGCTCCAGCGACGCCCGGGCGGACTCCTCAGACCAGTCGCTGCAGCGCGAAGCCGACGTGGACGATGACGTACTCGCCCGGCTCCACGTCGGGCAGGTAGGCGAGGCACACGTCCTTCAGCACCCGCCGAAGCCGACCCGCGCCATGCGCGTGCCGTCGCGTTCCCCGATCCCGGTCACTCTGCCGGGCACCGCCAGGCACATGGGTCCTCCGTCCGTCGCCGGTCTTCCTCTGGCGGTCCGTGGGGTCATCGGGCGGCGGCGTGCGCCGTCACGGCCAGCTGGCCGAGCGCCAGTCCGCCGTCGCCGGGGGGCACCGTGTGCCGGGGCAGCACGGTGAAGCCGGCCGCGCGCAGCCGCCCGGTGCACTCCCGGTCCAGCAGCGCGTTGGCGAACACCCCGCCGGCCAGGGCGACCGCGGTGGCGCCGGTCTCCCGGCGCGCCAGGAGGCAGACCTCCTCCACCGCTCCCGCCACCGCCCGGTGGAAGCGCGCGGCGATCACCGGGGCCCCGGCGCCGGAGCGCAGATCGGCGACGGCCGCGCGCAGCACGGGCGCCGGGTCCAGCAGGGCCGGGCCTCCCCCGGCGCCCGCGCGGAGGGCGAAGGCGTACCCGGGCGTGCCGTCCTCGCCGGCCGAGGCGGCGGCCGCCTCCAGGGCGACGGCGGCCTGCGCCTCGTGGCCGGCCCGGTGGCAGAGTCCCGTCAGCGACGCCATCGCGTCGAACAGCCGTCCCATGCTGGAGGTCGGGACGCAGGCCGTCCCGCGCTCCAGCTGCCGTGCCAGGAGCTGCCGTTCGCCCGGTGTGCAGGCCGCCGTGCACGGCAGGTCGTCCTCCCAGGCGATGCCCGCCGAGCGCAGCCGGGACAGCGCCATGCGGCAGGGGTTGGCGACTCCCGCGTCGCCGCCGGGCAGCGGGACGTACGTCAGGTGGGCCAGCCGCCGGTACCCGGCGTAGTCGGCCAGCAGCACCTCGCCTCCCCAGACCGCCCCGTCGTCGCCGTAGCCGGTCCCGTCGAAGGCGACGCCGACGACCGGGGCGCCGCCGTCGGCCCCGGCGGCGGCCATCACCGAGGCGATGTGCGCGTGGTGGTGCTGCACCAGGTGCAGCGGGTGGCCGCCGGCGCGGCGCCGGGCCCACCGGGCGGAGCGGTAGCCGGGGTGTCGGTCGGCGGCGAACAGCCGGGGGGCGACTCCGGTGAGCTTCCGCATGTGCCGCTCGACGCTCTCCAGCGCCCGTGCGCCGGCCGGGCCGTCCAGGTCGCCCAGGTGCGGGGAGAACCAGGCGGAGCGGCCCTCGGCCAGGCAGAAGGCGTTCTCCAGGTCTCCTCCGACGGCCAGCGAGGGCGGCACGGGGAAGGGGAGCGGGACCGGGGCGGGGACGTGTCCGCGGGAGCGGCGGAGCACGACCTCGGCGCCGTCCGCGCCGGTCCGCACCACCGAGTCGTCGCAGGGCACCGCGATCGGCCGGTCGTGCCAGAGCCAGGCGTCGGCCAGGCCCGCCAGGCGGGTCAGCGCCTCGCGGTCGTCGGTGACGATGGGTTCGCCGGAGCGGTTGCCGCTGGTCATCACCAGGACCTGGGGGCCGGGCGGGTCGCCGGGCAGGCCGAACAGCAGCCGGTGCAGCGGGGTGTAGGGCAGGAGGACGCCCACGTCCGGGCTGCCGGGGCACACCTCGGGGGCCAGCAGGTCCGGTCCCTCGCCGGGAGGGTGACGGCGCAGCAGCACGATGGGCCGCAGACGGCCGGTGAGGGCGCGGTGCTCGGCGGGGCCGACGCGGGCGAGCCAGGCGGCGGTGGCGACGTCGGGGCACATCACGGCGAAGGGTTTGCCGCCGCGCGCCTTGCGTTCGCGGAGGGCGGCGACGGCGGCGGAGTTCGTCGCGTCGCAGGCGAGGTGGTATCCGCCGATGCCCTTGACCGCCACGATCCCGCCCTCGGCCAGCAGCCGGCGGGCTCCGGCGAGCGCCCGCTCGCCGTCCGCGTCGCGGGAGCCCGTGCCGGGGGCGTGGGTCAGGTGCAGCCGGGGGCCGCAGTCGTGGCAGGCGACCGGCTGGGCGTGGAAGCGCCGGTCGGCGGGGTCGGTGTACTCGCCGGCGCACGCCGGGCACAGCGAGAAGGCCGCCATGGTGGTGGTCGCCCGGTCGTAGGGCAGTGCGGTGGCGATGGTGAACCGGGGGCCGCAGTGCGTGCAGGTGACGAACGGGTGGCGGTGGCGGCGGTCGGCGGGATCGGCCAGCTCCCGCAGGCAGTCGTCGCAGGTGGCGGTGTCGGGCGGGATCTGGGTGCGGCCCCCGCCCTGCCGGGAGGGGCGGATGGTGAACTCCGCGTACGGGTGCGCGGTTCCCCGGGGCGGTACGGGCTCGGAGGTCACCGTGGAGACCACCGCCAGGGGCGGGGCCTGCTCCCGGAGGCGCCGGCAGAACGCCTCCACGGCCTCGGGGCCGCCCTCGACCTCGGCGACCACGCCTCCGGCGTCGTTCGCCACGTATCCGCTCAGGCCCAGCTCGCGGGCCAGGGTGTGGACGAAGGGCCGGAACCCCACGCCCTGGACGGTGCCTCCCACCCGGACGCGGTGCCGCACCGCGCCGTGTCCGGGCCGGTCGTCGACAGTGGCCGTCATGGCGCTCCTTCCCGGTGTTTCCCGGTGTCCGTTCACCGCACCGGAAGGCCGGTGTCGGGTTCGAGTCGGAGGACGCCCGGCGCGGGTTCGTGCCGGTGCCCGTGTCCGTGGTCGTGGCCGTGGTCGTGCGCTTGCTCACGGCCGTGTCCGTGGTCGTGGCCGTGCCGGTACCCGCGCAGGTGCGGGCCGGCCAGCGGCGGCCGGTGGGGCCGCCGCCCCGCGCCGACGGCCGTGATCCGCTCCAGCAGTTCCCCGACGCCCTCCCCGGTGCGGGCCGAGGTCCGCAGCACCTCCACCCCCGGGTTGACCCGCTCGACGTGCTCGGCGAACGCGTCCCCGTCGAAGCCGGCGGCTCCGGCGAGGTCCGTCTTGGAGAGCACGACCAGGTTCGCCAGGCCGAAGGCCATGGGGTACTTGGCCGGCTTGTCCTCGCCCTCGGTGACCGACATCAGCACCACCCGCAGCGTCTCGCCCAGGTCGTAGGCGGCCGGGCACACCAGGTTGCCCACGTTCTCCACGAACAGCAGCCGGGTGCCGTCCGGCAGCCAGCCCTCCAGGTGGCCGCGGAGCCCGTCCGCCTCCAGGTGGCAGAGTCCTCCGGTCAGCACCTGCCGGACCGGCGCGCCGGAGCGGGCCAGCCGCCGCGCGTCGTTCTCCGTGGCGAGGTCGGCGGTGAGCGCGGCGACGGGCAGGCCGCGCTCCACGGCCCGGGCCAGGAGCAGCTCCAGCAGGGCCGTCTTGCCGCTGCCCGGGCTGGACAGCAGGTTGACGGCGGTGACACCGCGGCCGGCCAGCTCCTCCCGCAGCGCCGCCGCCAGTCCGTCGTTCTTCGCCGGTACGGCCTGTCTCAGGTCGACGATCCGGCACATCACGCCCTCTCCTCCTGTCGCTCCCCCTGCCGCGCCGCTCCCGGGGCACGGGCGACCCTCCGGGAGCGTCACGCCGACGATCTCCAGCTCCCGGCCGGCCACCAGCTCCGTCCCGGACTCCCCGCACTCCGGGCACCACAGCAGCGGCGGTGCGCCCGGGGCGAACTCCTCCGCGCACGCCCGGCAGCGGGCGCGGGCGGCCACCTCCTCGATGCGGAGCCCGGCACCCGCGAGGGAGGTGCCCGCGGCGGCCACCTCGAAGGAGAACCGCAGGGCGTCCGCCACCACCCCCGACAGCTCCCCGACGCGCAGGCGCACCGACTCCACCGCGTCGGCGCCGTGGCGGCGCGCGGCCTCCCCGGCGCCCTCGACGACGGCGAGGGCGATCGACAGCTCGTGCATGGGGCGCCACGCTAGCCAGCGCCCCGGGACGCCCCCGCGCTCCGCCGCCGCACCGGAGCCGAGTTCCCCCGGACAGCGCAAGCCCGCGGGGAACCGAGCGCGTCACGGCCCGGTCCGCGGGTCCGGTGGGTCAGGATCACGGCCCACAGACGACGGCAACGGTCCAACGGTCCGGGAGGCCTCATGCGGATCCTGCTCGTGGCGAGCGCGTTCAACAGTCTGACCCAGCGGGTCCTGGTGGAGTTGGAGGAGCGCGGCCACGCGGTCTCCGTGGAACTCGTGCCCGGGGACGGCTCCGGGTGGGGGGCCGTGGAGCGGCACGCCCCCGATCTGGTCCTCGTCCCGACGCCGACGGCGGCCGTCCCCCGGAAGGTGTGGTCCGCCCGCACCTGCCTGGTGGTGCACCCCGGGCCGCCCGGCGACCGCGGCCCCTCGTCGCTGGACCGGGCGCTGCAGGACGGCGCCGGGCAGTGGGGGGTGACCGTGTTCCAGGCCGGGGAGGAGCCGGACACGGGTCCCGTCTGGGCGTCGGCCCCCTTCTCCGTGCCGCAGCAGGTCGGCAAGAGCGACCTGTACCGGGGCGAGGTCGCCGACGCCGCCGTGGAGGCGGTGCTGCTGGCCGTCAGACGCTTCGCCTCCGGGGCTTACACCCCCCGGCCGCGGCCGGAGGACGGGCCGGGTCCGCGCCCGTGCCTCGGCCAGGAGGAGCGCCGCATCGACTGGGAGAACGAGCCCACCCGGGTGGTGCTGCGGAAACTGCGGGCCGCCGACTCCCGTCCCGGTGTGCTGGACGAGTTCGCGGGCGGCGAGTGGTACCTGCACGGCGGCCACTACGAGGACCGGCTGCGCGGCCGTCCCGGAGAGGTGCTGGCCACCCGGTGCGGGGCGATCTGCCGGGCGACGACGGACGGCGCGGTGTGGATCCCCCGGCTGCGGCCCCGGCCCCGGCCGGGAGGTCCGGGGACGTTCACGCTGCCCGCCGCCCTGGCCCTCGGCGACCGGCTGCGGGGCGTGCCCGAGGCGCCCGTACCGCTGTGGCTCCCCGCCGGGCGCCTCACCTGGAGCGAGATCCGCTACGAGGAGAGCGGCCCGGTGGGCTTCGTGCGCTTCTCCTTCCCCGGCGGTGCGACGGGCACCGACCGGTGCCGCCGCCTGCTGGACGCCTACCGCTTCGCCTGCTCCCGGCCGACCCAGGTGGTGGTGCTCGGCGCCTGCCGGGACTTCTTCTCCAACGGAATCGACCTGAACCTGATCGAGGCGGCGGACGACCCCGCCGAGGAGGCCTGGGCCAACCTCCACGCCATGGACGACCTGGTGGAGGCGGTCCTCACCACGACCGACCGGCTGGTCGTCTCGGCCCTGGGGGGCAACGCCTCGGCCGGCGGGGCGATGCTGGCGCTGGCGGCGGACGAGGTGTGGTGCAGGACGGGCACGGTGCTCAACCCCCACTACCGGCTCATGGGGCTGTACGGATCGGAGTACTGGACCTACACCCTGCCCCGCCGGGTGGGCGCGGAGGAGGCGGAGCGGCTGACCCGGCAGGCGCTGCCGGTGGGCGCGACCGCCGCCCTGCGCACCGGTCTGGTGGACCGGGTGCTGTCCGTGGCCCCGGAGAACTTCTTCCGCGAGGTCGCCCGGATGGCGGTCGGCCTGGCCGCCGACCCGTCCCTCCAGACGCGGATCGGCGAGAAGAAGGTGGCGCGCGAGCGCGACGAGGCCGTCCGGCCGCTGCGGGACCACCGGGCGACGGAACTGGCGCGGACGCACCGGTGCCTCTTCCGGGCGGGCGAGCCGCACCACGCCCTGCGCTCGGCCTTCGTCCGCGGGGAGGGACCCGCGCGCACGCCGGAGCACCTGACCGAGGCACTCCCCCGGCGGCGAACGTTTGAGTTGTAGGGGTTTGTTGGAAATGTCAGGCTCCGAGGAGCGGCGGCGGCCGGGCGCCGGACGCCGCCGCGCCGCACCGGGGCCCGCCCCTCCGCGGATCCGCAGGCAGGAAGGAAGCCGCCATGAGCACCGACGCACCGGCCCCCAGCGGCGTCGACGAGGTCCACGTCCTCCGGACCTCGGAGGGCATGAGCTGCGACGGCGACACGGTCTCGGTCACCGCGGCGACGCTGCCGAGCCTGGAGGACGTCGTCCTCGGTGCGGTCCCCGGCATCCCCAGGGTCCGTCTGCACAACAAGGTGCCGGCCCACGAGACCGGCGAGGACTCCACCCGCGCCTTCCACCAGGCCGCCGACGGCGAGCTGGGCCCCTTCGTCCTCGTCGTCGAGGGGTCCGTCCCCGACGAGAACATCAACGGGGACGGCTACTGGACGTCGACGGACAACGATCCCCGCACCGGTGAGCCGATCACCCTCGACCAGTGCATCGACCGGCTGGTGCCCGAGGAGGGCATCGGCGTGGGCTTCCACGAGGCGGTGCGCGGCGTGCTCTCCCACCACCCGGTGATCCGCGACAAGAAGATCGCCAACTACCACCCGCACCCGCCGACCCCCTGGAACGCCGGCCCCCGCGACGTCCACGGCACCCCCGGACCGTACGAGGACGCCGTCCAGGGCTGCCCGATCTTCGAGGAGAACGGGCCGGACGACTTCAAGGGCATCGACAGCATGCGCACCGTGCGCAGCTTCGACCCCTGCCTGCCGTGCGGCGTCCACATGCACCTCGGCGGCGGGCGCACCCTCCGGCAGCACCACTCGCCGACCTTCGGCGCGGTCTCCTAGAGAGGAGGGGCCATGCCCTGGGACGACGAGCGCGCCCGCGCGCAGGTGGCCCGGACCGAGGAGCTGCTGTCCGGCCCGGAGTCGCTGCCGGACGGCCCCGCGGCCGCCCTGGCTGCCGAGACCGCCGGGGCCCTGGTGGACCTCTACGGCGACTGCCCGGCCCGGATCGCGGCCCTCCTCGGCGGGGAGCAGGACGGGGACCGCCTCCTGAGGCGCCTCGCGGACGACGAACTCGTCGGCCGCCTCCTGCTGGTCCACGACCTCCATCCCGACCCGCTGGAGACCCGGGTGCGCCACGCCCTGGAGGACGTGCGCGGCCGGAAGGGCCTGGCGCGGGACGGGGTGGAACTGGTGGAGCTGTCGGAGGCGGCGACACGGGTCCGGGTGCGCGGCGGACCCGGCTGCTCCACCTCGCCACGGGCCCTGGAGGAGGCCGTGCGGGAGGCGGTGGCCGTCCCGGCGCGGACGCCCGCGGCGCTCATCCCCGCGGACTCCCTCTTCCGCCGCCCGCGCCCGCCGCCGAGACGGGCGGGTGAGCGCGGTGGCCGCCTCCTTCCCGGCGCCCCGCCTGCGGCGGCTCGCCCGCCGTCCCGCCCGCCCCGGCGGGCGGGACACCGACGGCCCGCGGGAGGAACGCTGCGACCTGTGCCCCGAACCCCTGCCCGCCGACCACCGCCACCTGCTGGACCTCCACGCCGGCGCGGTGTCCTGCGCCTGCCGCGCCTGCTCCCTGCTGTTCGACCGGCGGGAGGCGGGCGGGGCCCACTACCGGCTGCTGCCGCGCCGCAGGGTCCGGCTGGGCGGGAACGCGATCGACGACGCGCTGTGGGCGTCCCTCGGCGTACCGGTGGGCCTGGCGTTCCTCGTCCGCAGCGGGAGGTCCGGCGAGGTCACGGCCTGCTGCCCCGGCCCGCTGGGGCTGCTGCGCTCCCCGGTGGACCCGGACCGCCGGCGGGAGGCGGAGGAGGCCGTCCCCGCCCTGGCGGCACTGGCCGACGACGTCGAGGCGCTGCTCGTCGACCGGTCCCGGGACGCGCGGGAGCACTGGATCGTCCCGCTGGACGACTGCCACCGCCTGGCCGCCGTGGTGCGCACGCACTGGAAGGGGCCGGGCGGCGGGTCCGGGGTCCGGCGGCGCATCGAGGACTTCTTCCGCACACCGGCCGGCGGAGCGCCGGCCGACGGGCCGCCGCCGGGCGGCCTTCCCCACCGAACCGTCCCCCACCGGTTCCCGACCCGGAATCCGAAGGAGGCTCCATGACCGGCATCAGGGCAGGAAAGCCCCGGGTGCGGCCCGACAGGGCCGCCCATGTCAGGGGCATCAGGCAGGGCAACCAGCCGGGCTCCCACCGGAAGTCCGCCGGGCTCCTGCCCGACGACCGCTCCACCGCGCGCCGTTCGGCCGGCATCGACGCCGGGCGCCGCGATCCGATCATGCCCGGCATGCCGAACCTCTCCCCGTCGTGACCGCCCCGCACACCGCGCCGGACGGCGGGCCGGCCCGGCACACCGTCCCGTCGCTCTCCTTCGCCGTCACCGGCGCGCGGCCGGAGCGCTTCGCCGCGGTGCCCACCCTCCGGTTCGACCTGGGCATCACCCGGACCGGCGGCGGCCCCGTCCGCTCGGTCAGCCTGGCGGCCTCGGTCCGGATCGACGTAGCCCGCCGCCGCTACGACGACCGGACGCGGCACGCCCTGGCCGGACTGTTCGGCGCCCCGGAGCGGTGGGGCACCACCCTGCGCCCCCTGGCCTGGACCCGGACCACCGTGGTGGTGCCCCCGTTCACGGACGCCACCGCCGTCACCCTGACCGTGCCGTGTCCCGGCGACGCCGAGCTGGCCGTCACCAAGTACCTGTACGCCGTCCGCGACGGGGAGGTGCCCCTGGACTTCCTCTTCAGCGGCACCGTCTTCTTCCAGGCTCCGGACGGCCGGCTGAGCACGGCCCAGATCTCCTGGGCCGAGGACGCCCGCTACCGGCTGCCCGCCGGGCTGTGGCACGACCTGATCGACCGCTACTACGCGGGCAGCCCCTGGCTGCGGCTGTCCCGGGACACCTACGAACGGCTCGACGCCTACCGGCTCCGTCAGGTGTTCGGCACCTGGGACGACACCGTCGGCAGCCTGCTGGACCGGGCGGAAGACCCCACTCCCGAGCTCTCCGGACCCCTGGAGAACTCCTAAGACCACCGGAGCACCATGGACGAGACGAGACGGGCGGAACGCCGGAAGGCGGCGCGGTGCCCGGACAGGGTCGAGAAGATCGTGCGCACCTGCCTCTACGAGGGCTACCTGCTGTGGCCGTACCGCAGGTCCGCGCTGAAGAACACCAAACGATGGACCTTCGGCGGGATCTTCCCCCGCTCCTGCGCCGCCGCGCTCGGCGAGCCGCACCGGATGCGCACCCAGGTGCTGGTGGACACCGCGGGCCGTCCCGCGGAGACCGCCGGGGTGACGGTGCGCGTGCGGTTCCTGCACGTCGTGGACCGCGGCGTGGTGCGCGAGGGGCCGAACGGCCCCGAGGCCGTCGACGACCTGACCGTGGACGGGCGGCGGTACCCGGCGTGGCAGGAGGCGACCGAGCGGGAGTTCTGCCTCCCCGTGACGCTGGGCTCCGTCCTCTCCCGCCCCGCGCGGACCGCCGTGGACGTTCCGGCGGGCGCCGACCGCGAGCCGATCGAGGACGGCTCGGGGCGCGCCGTCGGCGCCCTGGTGCGCCGGTGGAACGCGCTGCGCGGCACCGTGGAGATCAGCGCCGAGCCCGTCGCGGAGAGCGTGTACCGGCTGTCCGTGGGCATCGTGAACACCACGCCGTGCCCGCTGCCGGGCCCCTCCGCCCTGGGCGCCCGGGAGGAGGCGTGCGCGTACGCCTTCGTCTCCACCCATACGGTGCTGCACTGCTCCGAGGGGCGTTTCGTCTCGCTCATCGATCCGCCGGAGGGCCTGTGGGAGGCCGCCGCGGCCTGCGAGAACCAGGGCACCTGGCCGGTCCTCGTGGACGACGACGACGCCGACGACACCGGCGGCGCTGACAGCGCCGACCGCACCGGCACTGCCGACGCCGCCGACGGGACCGGTTCCGGCGAAGCCGCCGACTGGTCGGGGTCCCGCACGGTGCTCTCCTCCCCCGTCACCCTGTACGACTTCCCCGAGGTGGCCCCGGAGAGCCCCGGGGACCTCTTCGACGGCACGGAGATCGACCGGCTGCTCGTCCTGGGCGTCCTGAGCCTGACGGAGGAGGAGCAGCGGGAGGCGCGGGCCTGCGACCCCCTGGCCCGGGAGATCCTGGACCGCTGCGCACGGCTCGGCCCGGACGAACTCCTCGCGCTGCACGGCACCATCCGCGAGTTCCGGCCGCTCGAGGAGGGGATGTGAACCGCACGGTGACGGTCGGCGGGCTCCCGCTGGGCCAGGGCGACCGCGTACGGCTGAGGCCCCTCCGCGGCGCCGGCGTCCTCGACCTCGCGCTCACCGGGCGCGCCGCCGAGATCGCCGCCGTCGAGGAGGACTTCGAGGGCCGGGTCCACGTCGCGGTCGGCCCGGACGACGATCCCGGGCGCGATCCCGGGGCGAGCGGGCGGATCGGCCACCGCTTCTTCTCCCCCGCAGAGCTGGAGCCGGCCGGGCCGCCCGCCGGCGCCGGCCCGGCCCGGCCCGCGCGCGGATCCTGGTGGCCGGGATCGGCAACGTCTTCCTCGCCGACGACGGTTTCGGGCCGGAGGTGGCCGCCGCGCTGCTGCGGCGGACGCCGCCCGAGGGCGTCCACGTCGCGGACTTCGGCATCCGCGGGATGGACCTGGCGTACCGGCTGCTGGACGGGTACGGCACCGTCCTGCTCGTCGACGCCGCCCCGCACGGCAGGCCGCCCGGCACGCTCTCGGTGATCGAACCGGATCTCGGCGCGTTCGACGCCCACCGGGGCGCTCCCGAGGCGCACGCCATGGATCCGGTCGGAGTTCTGGCTCTGGCGCGGCAGTTGGGCGACGCCCCGCTGCCGCGCGTCCTGGTCGTCGGCTGCGAGCCGCTGGTGCGGATGCGCGGCGACGAGCCGGAGGCGGCCGTCGGGCTGAGCGAACCCGTCCGGCGTGCGGTCGGCGAGGCCGTCGCCCTGGTCGAGTCCCTGGTGGAGGAGCTGCTGGCCGTGGAGGAGGTGGGTTCCCGGTGAGGAACGGCGTCTTCGTCCCCGCGGCCGTGGTGCGTGTCGCCGTGGGCGTCCTGGTCGCCGCCGCGGCCGCGGCGGCGGCGGCCGAGCTGCCGGCGCTGCGGAGGTACCTGAGAATCAGGTCGATGTGACGGCGGGACGGGGTTCCCCGGCCATGTGGGAGGAGCCACCGCGGGGGCGGTCCCGCCGGGGCCCGGCTCAGGGCTCCGGCTCAGGAACCCGGCTCAGGAACCCGGCTCGGAAGCGCCGGCCCTGACGGGGAGTCTTCTCCCGTCAGGGCCGGCTCCCCCGCCCCGCGCGGGCCGGGTGCCGGGCGGGGCGGGCCTCCCCGCCGCGGCGCGCTCCCGGCGGCCGTCAGGCGCCGTGCCCCGAGGACGTCCGCTCCCCCGTCCCCGGCCTCCACACGTACCGGACGTCGGGTTCGCGCTCCTCGTTGAGGCTGCCGTCGGTGTGCTCGACCGCGCGGAAGCCGTGCCGCTCGTAGAACCGCCGGGCCGGTCCGTTGACCTGGAACGTCCACAGCTCCAGCCCGTCCGGGCTCCGCCGTTTGGCCAGGGCGACGAAGCGGTCGCCGAGGCCCCGGCCCCGCCAGGACGGGTCGAGGTAGAGCTGTTCCACCTTCCCGCCGTCGAGCACCATCATCCCGACGACCGCGCCCTCCGCGGTCGCCACCCAGGTCTCCCGGTCCGGCACCACCACGTCCCGGAACCACTCCCTCACCTGCCGGTCGGTGTGGGCCCGGCGCACGCCGGGGAGGGCCGCGGCGAAGGACCGCAGCCACACCCCGGCCACTGCGGACGCGTCCCGGCCGGTCGCACGGCGGATGACGAGATCGTCGGTCTCCATGACGGGGCATCCTCGCAGCCGCGTCTCGCCGTCGCACCCGCAATTCCCCCGCGGGCCGTCGCTCCCTCCCGGTCGGCGTGCTCGCTTCGGGCTCGGCGGCCGTCCCACCGATTTCGGCCGCACGCCGGAGTCCCGCGCGGACGCCCTCGCCCGTGCCGCCGCGGGGGTCCTCACGGGCGGGCGGGGGAATCGGGCCGGGGCCGCCGTCCCCGGCAGGCTTGCACCGCCCCGGGCGGGGTAGACGGGGAGATGCGCCCGGGTGGCCAACAGGTGGAGTCGCAGACCGGCACCCGGCCGCACCCCGTCGGCGGCCGGCGGATTCCCCCGTCCCTCCGGCCGTCGGCGGACCACACGGCACCGGAACGACACACCGTACGGGCGGGCCGTGCGGGTGCCGTGACCCGGCACCGCGCCGCACAGGGCGCGCGGAGCCGCCGGCCGCGCCGGTCCGGTTCCCCGTCGAGCTGCCCGCCGGGAAGGAGCCACTGTGCCGGAGCGGTACCTCCGCAGTCGGCAGATGCTCGCGGGCCTGCTGGCCGACAGCCATCTGATGCCCCTGGAACTCGTGCCGACCGCCGTCGCCGACCACGCGGCGGTCGCGGGGCTCCACGACGTGCGGATCTACCTGGCCGACCTGCAGGAGCGCGTGCTGCGCCTGCTGACCGGATCCGGGCCGGACGCCGGGCAGGGCGCGGACGGCGACGAGGCGGAGCTGAGGATCGAGGGCACCGTACCGGGACGGGCCTACCAGTACGGGCAGGTCCTCCCCGTCTCCGGGGCCGGACCTGAGGGGTACCGCTGGTGGGTGCCGCTGCTGGACGGCACCGAGCGCATGGGCCTGCTGCGCGTCACCACCGCCACCGACGACGACCGCACCCGCGACGACATGCAGCAACTGGCCTCCCTGGTGGCTCTCGTCCTGGCCAGCAAGGCGCCCCTCAGCGACTCCCACTCCCGCCTGGTGCGCACCGCGGAGATGAACCCGGCCGCCGAGATGCAGTGGCACCTGATGCCGTCCAGGACCTACGCCGACGGCCGGGTGGTGATCGGCGCCGCCATGGAACCGGCGTACCGGATCAGCGGCGACGCCTTCGACTACGCGCTCGCCGGTCCCGTGGTGCACCTGTCGGTCTTCGACGCCATGGGGCACGACACCGCCGCCGGTCTCACCGCCAACCTGGCCGTGGCCGCCTCCCGGAACCGCCGCCGCCAGGGCGGCGGCCTCGTCGAGACCGGCGAGGCCGTCGAGGAACTGCTGATCGAGCAGTTCGGCCACACCCGCTACGCCACCGGGGTCCTGGCCGAACTGGACACCCGCACGGGCGTGTTCAGCTGGGTCAACCGCGGCCACCATCCTCCGGTCGTCATCCGCGGCAAGCGCTGGAGCACCCTGCTGCGCTGCCCGCCCGCCCATCCCATGGGCACGGGCCTGGGGCTGAGGAGCACGCTCTGCCGCGAGCAGCTGGAGCCGGGCGACCGCGTCGTGTTCTACACCGACGGCATCGTCGAGGCCCGGGGCCCGGGCGACCGGGAGTTCGGCCTCGCCCGCTTCGTGGACTTCCTCGTCCAGCACCACACCTCCGGCCTGCCGGTGCCCGAGACCCTGCGGCGCGTGGTGGGTTCCGTGCTCGACCACCACGGCGGCCGGCTCCTGGACGACGCCACCGTGCTGCTGTGCGAGTGGCTCGGCCCCCGGCCCGAGGACCACGGCGATGCCGCGGCCCGGGCCGGTCTGAACAGCTGACGGCGCCGGTGCGGCACGGCCCCGGTCCCGGTCCCGGGAGGCGTCCGGGGCACTGCCCGTGCACCATGGGGGCATGGCTTTCGATCCCTCCGCCACGACCGGAACCGCCGTGGTCACCGGTGCCTCCTCCGGCATCGGCGCGGCCTACGCCCGCAGACTCGCCGGACACGGCCTGCGCCTGGTGCTCGTGGCGCGGCGCGCCCGGCGGCTGGAGGACCTGGCCGCCCGGCTGCGCGCCGAGACCCCGGCCGAGGTCGAGACGCTCACCGCGGACCTGGGCCGGGACGAGGACCTGGCCCGGGTGGCCGAACGGGTCGCCGCGCCGGACACGGCCCTGCTGGTGAACAACGCGGGCATCAACGGCTACGGCCCGTTCGCCCGTACCGAGCCGGAACTGCTGGCCCGGGTACTGGCGGTCAACGTGACGGCCCCGACCGTCCTGACCCGGGCGGCCGTGCCGGGAATGCTGGACCGCGGGCGTGGCGCGGTGGTCAACGTGGCGTCGCTGCTGGCCTTCGCCGGCTCGCTGCCGCCCGACCCGCTGCCCCACCGGGCCGTCTACGGCGGCACCAAGGGCTACGTGGTGGCCTTCACCCGGACGCTCGCCGCCGAGCTGACGGGCACACCGGTGGCCGTGCAGGTGCTCTGCCCCGGCCTGACGGCCACCGAGTTCCACCTCACCCGGGGGGCGGAGCCGGTGCCCGGGCACGAGGAGCGGGTGCACGGCGAGGGCGGCATGCCTCCCGAGGACGTGGTGACCGCCTCCCTCGCGGCCCTGCGCTCCGGCGAGGTGGTGTGCGTGCCCGGCCTGGCCGAGCCGGAGGCGCTGGAGCGGCTGCGCGCGGCCGAGCTGGCGATCCGCGAGGGGTCGGGTCCCGGCCTCGCCCCCCGCTACGCCGGCCCGGGGCACTGAGGGGCCGGCGGGCCGGGACGGCCGCCTCGCCGCCCCCGTTGCGGGGCGGTTCCCCGGGCATTCGCACACGGCGTCGCCCTGGCGGACGAACGCCTCTTCCCTCCGTTCCCCCGGCGCGGCGGTGCGGACGCGCCGGTGGCGCGGCGGCCGCGGGCCGCCACGCCACCGGGTGTGGGGGGAGGGTCGGATGTGATCCGGGAGAAGGGGTTACGAGGCGGTGCAGGCGCCCAGGCGCGGGGCGGTCCAGTTGCCGTTGGCCATCACGGTGAAGCCGAAGCTGGTGGAGGACCCGGCCGCCAGGGTGGCGTTGCCGTTCGGCCTCATGGTCATCACGTTGCCGCTGGAGTCCCAGGACGGGGTGCCGTTCCAGGTGCTGGAGATCTTCTGCGGCGGGGTGACGGTGACCGTCACCGACCAGTTGCTGATGGCGCTGCTGCCGGCCTTGACGGTGACCCGTCCGTTGAAGCGGTCGCCCCAGCGGTCGGTCTGCTCGTAGGTGACGGTGCAGGCGGCGGTGCCGCCGCCTCCGGTGCCGCCGCCCGTGCCGCCTCCGGAGGAGGAGCCGCCGAGGGCGGCGAGGACCGCGTCGTAGGCGGGCTTCTTGTTGTAGTTGCCGTCGAACAGCAGCGGGGTGCCGGAGGAGCGCCAGGAGTACTTGTCGGTCACGCCCCAGACGGTGATGCCGGTGCAGCGGGAGACCGCCAGGCAGGCCTGGACCACGCCGCGGTACTGCTCGGCCTGGGAGGTGCCGGAGCCCTCGATGTCCAGCTCGGTGATCTGGACGTCCACCCCGAGGTCGGCGAAGTTCTGCAGGGTGGTGTGGTAGTTGGAGGGGACGGGGTTGCCGCTGTTGAAGTGGGCCTGGAAGCCGACGCAGTCGATGGGCACGCCGCGGGCCTTGAAGTCCTTGACCATGTTGTACACGGCCTGGGTCTTGGCGTGGCTCCAGTTGTCGGTGTTGTAGTCGTTGTAGCAGAGCTTGGCGTCCGGGTCGGCCGCCCGCGCGGTGCGGAAGGCCTCCTCGATGTAGCCGTTGCCCAGGCGCTGCTGGAAGACGGAGTTGCGGCGGGCGCCGCTGGAACCGTCCTCGAACGCCTCGTTGACCACGTCCCAGGAGTGGACCTGACCCTTGTAGCGGCCCATCACCTGGTTGATGTGGTTGTTCATCGCCGAGCGGACCTCGGAGGCGCTGCCCAGGCTGCCGACCCAGCTCGGGAGCTGGGAGTGCCACACCAGGGTGTGGCCCCGCAGCTTCATGCCCTGGCTGCGGGCGTGGTTGGCGATCCGGTCGGCGGTGGAGAAGTTGAACGAGTTGCGGGACGGCTCCAGGGCGTCCCACTTCATCTCGTTCTCGGCCGTGATGGAGTTGAACTCCCGGTTGAGGGTGGTGACGTAGTCCGACTCGCCCAGTCGGTTGGCCGCCACCGCGGTGCCGAAGTAGCGGCCCTTCTCCGCCGCCGCCGCACCGAGGGTGGAGGCGGCGTTGGCCGTGCCGGTCAGCGCCGTGAGGGTGCCGGCCGCGGCCATGGCCACCGTGGCGCCCAGCGCCAGCGCGTTGCGCAGCGCGGACCGCGTGCGCTTCCGCGGCGGTCTGGGCCGCTCGGCGGCGTGGGGGGTGTCGATCATTGCTTTCCCTTCGTCCGTGACCCGCGCGGACAGGGGCGTCCGGCGGGTGGATGTGCCATTCGCGGCTCTGCGGCCTGCCGTCCGGCGTGGGGGTGATGGATGGCAGGTCCATGGCGATCGGCAACGATCGCTATGGAGTATGGGCCCGCCCTGATACGCCGTCAACGCTTCCTTCCGGAAAAATTCCGGAGAACTTTTCCGCCAACTCCCCTTCAAGCCCCTTTGACGGGGGAGCAGATGAGGACAGTCGGCGGATATACGTCACACCGCAAGGTTCATTAACCGTGGAAGTTCCGAATTCTTTCCGGTAAGAAAGGCGCGCTCCCGGGCCGCTCTGCTCATCCCGGTTCACCCCGTGCCCTTCCGGTTTCTCCCGTCTTGCTCAGGTGTCCACTGGTGTCCGTCGGGGCTCCCGGCGTCCGCCGCCCCCTCCCGGCGCGGGTGCCCCGGACGGCCGCCGCCGGCGATTCCGGCCACCCGACCGCCCGGAGCCCCGGATCGTTCCCCTCCGGGATGCGGGTACGCGTACCGGACGCGACACGACCCCTCCCGGAAAGGGCGACAGACACCATGACCGGACCGGCCGGCGAGCGGCCCGCCTCCCCACCGTCCCACCCCCGGCCCCTGCCCCGGCGTTCGGCGGCGGTCTGCGCGCTGATCGGCGCGGCGGTCATGGCCGCCGTCGACGAGATCGTCTTCCACCAGCTCCTGAACTGGCACCACTTCTACGACCGCTCCACCCCCGCGGTCGGCCTGTTCGCCGACGGCCTGCTGCACACCGCCGAACTGCTGGGCCTGATCGCCGGATTCACCCTCTACGCCGACCTGCGCCGGCGCGGCGCCCTCTCCCCCGCCCACGCCCGGGCCGGACTGTTCCTCGGACTGGGCGGCTTCCAGCTCTTCGACGGCATCGTCGACCACAAGGTGCTGCGCCTCCACCAGATCCGCTACGGCGTCGACCTGCTCCCCTACGACCTCGCCTGGAACGCCGCCGGCCTGGCGCTGCTGGGCATCGGCGCGGCCCTGGCCGTGCGGGCGGGACGCGCTCCCCGGCGGGCAGGAGCAGCCGGGTGACCCCGGCGCACGTCCACCCCTCCGGTCCCGGCCCGGCGTCGCTGGCCGCCGCCGCGACCGCGCTGTCGGCGGTCGCCGTCTACCTGCTCGCCGCCGCGCGTCTGCGCCGCCGCGGCGACGCCTGGCCACCCGCACGGGACGTCTGCTTCGCCGCCGGCGGCGCCGCCCTGGCCGCCGCCGCCCTCGTCGCCCCGCCCGGCGGTCCGTTCACCGCCCACATGGCCCGGCACCTGGCCGTCGGCATGGCCGCCCCGCTGCTGCTGGTCCTGGCCCGGCCGCTCACCCTCGCGCTGCGGCTGCTCCGCCCCGGCCCGGTACGGCGCACCCTGCTGGCCGCGGCGCACTCCCGGCCCGCCGGGTGGCTGGTCTGCCCGCCGGTGGCGGCCGTGCTCGACGTGGGCGGTCTGTGGCTGCTGTACCGCACGCCGCTGTGGGCCGCCGTCCACGGCCGGCCCGTGCTGGACGCCGCGGTGCACCTCCATGTCCTGGCCGCGGGGCTGCTGTTCACCTTCGCCGTCTGCCGGCTCGACCCGGTGCGCCGCCGCTGGGGCCTCCTCCCGCGCGGCGCCGCGCTGCTGGGCGCCGGGGCCGCGCACGCCGTGCTCGCCAAGTCCCTCTGGGCCTCGCCCCCGCCCGGCACCGGCTTCGCCCCGGCCGACCTGCGCACCGGCGCCCGGCTGATGTACTACGGCGGCGACCTGGTGGAGATCGCCCTGGCCCTCGTCCTCGCCGTCCAGTGGTACGCCGCCGGCGGGCGCGCCCTCGCCCGCGGCCGGCGTCCTTCGCCCGCCGTCCGGATGAGTGTCCGCGCATCGGGCGGGTACGCGAAGGACACAACCCGTGAGGGAGTCGCACAGCGGTCGGCGGGAGCCGGGCGCTGACAACGCCGGCGGCCGGTGTGTCCGTCCCCCTCATCGATCGGCCGCCGGCTTCTCCCGTCCCGACCGGCCCCCATGAGAGCCGTGACACCACCGACTCCGGCTCTCCTGGACGAGGAGGCCGGGCTCCGGGAGAAGGACACGCGGCCCGGCGGGTTCCGTGCGGGAGGCGGCCGCCGCCGGGCGGCCGCCCCGGGCACGGGCGCCGAAGGCCCGGTCGCCGCACGGGGGCACGGCTCCCACCTCCCTACGAGACCCGGCCCGGCCGGCGCCGCCGCGCCGGGGCCGCGCCAGGAAGGAGCCGTGGAGCATGACCGGTGCCGCCCCGGACGACGGGACGTCCCACCCGCCCGCGCCCTGGAGGTTCCGGGGGCAGCTGTGGGCCGCGGTCTTCCCGGCGCGCCACCGGCCGCCCGTTCCCGCGGACCTGCGTCCGCTGACCGGTTCCCCCGCCCTGGCCGTCGGACTGGTCCGGTACCGGGAGGGAACCCTGCGCTACGACGAGCTGGCGGTCGGGCCCCTGGTGCGGCGCGGCCGGAGGGCCGGACTGCTGATCGACCGCATCTGGGTCAGCGACCCCGCGTCGGTGCGGGGCGGGCGGAGCATCTGGGGCCTGCCCAAGGAGCTCGCCGAGTTCGACTGGACGGACCGCTCGGTGCGGGTGGGCGACCGTGACGGCCTGCTGGCCGAACTCGTCTTCCGGCCGGGCCGGCTCCGGCTGCCGGCGGTTCCGATGCCCCTGCCGGGCTTCTCCGGGTCCGCCGGGCGGCGGCTGTTCGTGCCCGGCCGCATGGTGGGCACCCTCCGCCGGGAGACCCTGGCGGTCGTCTCGTGGTCGGAGCGGCTTCCGCCCCTGGCGGCCACCGTCCCCCTGCTCTCGGCGGCCGTGCGGCCCTTCCGCATGACCGTCCCCGGACCGGTGCGCTGCTGAGGACGCCCGGACGGAACGGCGGGCACCCCGCCCGGACGGCGGACGCCGCCCGCCGTCCGGGCGTCCGTCACTCGGCTCCGCCCAGTTTGAACAGCAGGAAGAGGAAGGCCGCGAAGATGTGGGTCGCCACGAAGTAGACGAAGATCCGGATGACGGCCCCCCGGGGGAACTTCTTCTCCTCGTTCATACGGGACGCGGGACGGGGCTGCTGGTCGGACATGGTGCCGCCTTTCGGGACTGGGTGAATTCGCCGGACTCGGCCGCCGGTTCCGGGGAACGGGACGGTGGCGGGTCTCACGGACCGTGCGGAACCGGTCCGCCGATGCACAGCTCGGCGACGGTGCTGCGCAGCAGCGTGTGAACGAACAGCAGGTCGGCGCCCTCCGGCGCCGCCGCGGAGATCCGGTGCGGGGTGAGCGAGTCGAAGTGCGCGGAGTCACCGGGCCGCAGGACGTGCTCGCCCTCCCCCAGCACCAGCCGCAGCCGTCCGCTCAGCACATGGATCCACTCCTCGCCCGGGTGCACCCGTACCGGGTCGTGCCCGGGCCGCGAGCCGTGCGGCACGTGCACCCGCAGCGCCTGCATCGCCCGGCCCGACCCGCCGGCCTGCCGGTAGGTCCAGCCGTCCGCCGTGACCGCCTCCGTCCGGCCGGCCCGGACGACCGGGTCCCGTTCCGGGGGCGTCTCGCCGAGCAGTTCCGAGACGGTGATCCCGTAGATCCGGGCGAGCGCCAGCAGCGACGGCAGCGAGGGCTGGCGGCCACCGGTCTCCAGGCGCGACAGGTGCGCGGGCGACAGGTCCGCCCGCCGCGCGGCGGCCTCCAGGGTCAGCCCGCTCTGCCGCCGCAGGTCACGGAGCCGGGAGGCGATCTGCGGCGGCAGTCCGCCGCCGGGGTCCTCGGATGGGGAACTCACAGGACGATTGAGCCAGAAACCTGTCTCACAGGCAAAGTTTTTGCCCATGGGACAAAAACCGCTGGGTGTGTCCCGTCCCGCCCCGACCGGAACACCGCGGCGATCCTACGCTCGCCGCCGATCCGGCGGTGTGGGGGCGGGTGTCGCGTGGAACACCCTCCGGGTGACCGATGCGGACGCGGACCCCGGCATGAACGGCATGAACGACAAGGACGGCGCGGACGGCGCGGACATCACCGTGGACATCGCCGTGGTGGGCGCCGGCGCCGCGGGACTGTCCCTGGCGCACCGGCTGGCCGGCACCCCCGGCCCGCACGGCGCCGCCCCCTCCGTGGCGCTCGTCGAGGCCCCCGGCGAGCCCGGCTCGGGAACCCGCACCCCGCCGCGCACCTGGTGCTTCTGGGAGGCCGGCGAGGGCCCCTACGAGCAGGCGGTGCGGGCCTCCTGGGACCGGCTGCGCGTCCGCTGCCCGGACGGCCGCACCGCCGAGGCCCGCCTGGGCCCCCTGCGCTACAAGATGATCCGCTCCCCGGACTTCGCCGAGCTGGTGGAGCGCCGGCTGGCGCGCCTGCCCCGGCTGCACCGGCCGGCCGCGACCGTCGACCGGGTGCTGGACCATCCGGCGGGCGGCGCCGTCGTCCACGGCACGGACGCCTCCGGCTCCCCGGTTCGGGTGCGGGCCCGCTGGGCCTTCGACTCCCGCCCCCCGCGCCGGCTGCCCGCCGCGCGCAGCACCCTGCTCCAGCACTTCCGCGGCTGGTTCGTGCGCTGCGCCGCCGACTCCTTCGACCCGTCGGCCGTGGAGCTGATGGACTTCCGCACCCCGCAGCCGGCGCACGGCCTGTCCTTCGGCTACGTCCTGCCGCTGGGGCGGCGGGAGGCGCTGGTGGAGTACACCGAGTTCTCCGCCGCGCCGCTGCGCCGGGAGGAGTACGAGCGGGCGCTGCGGCACTACACCGCGGAGGTGCTGGGGCTCGGCGGGATGACGGTGCTGGACACCGAGCAGGGCGTCATCCCCATGACGGACGCGGTCTTCCCGCGCCGCGCGGGCCGCTGCGTCTTCCGCATCGGCACGGCGGGCGGGGCCACCCGGCCCGCCACCGGCTACACCTTCGCCGCCGTCCAGCGGCAGAGCGACGCCGTCGCCGACGCCTGGCGGCGCGGACGCGTCCCCGTGCCGCCCCCGGCGCACGCGGCCCGGCACCGGGCGATGGACGCGGTCGTGCTGCGGGCCCTGGCCGCCGGCCGGTTGTCGGGGGCCCGGTTCTTCGGCGAGCTGTTCCTGCGCAACCCCGCCGACCGCCTGCTGCGGTTCCTCGACGGGCGCTCCCGGTGGTGGGAGGAGGTGGCCATCGGGCTGAGCACCCCGGTGCCGCCCATGCTCCGCTCCGCGGTGGAACTGCCCGTGCTGCGGCGGCGTGACGCCGTCCTTCCGCGGCCCTGACGGGCTTATCGTCGCCCTTGTCATCGCCGGGGCCGCCGGGCCGCCGCCGCGCGGTCCCCCGTTCCCTCCGGTCCCCCGCCCCGCCGCCTTCCGGGAGTTCCGCCATGTCCCTGCCCCGCCGCCGGCCGCCGTCCGGCCGTACGTCCGCCCGGCGCGGGCGCGACCGCCGCGCCGTCGTCCTGCGCCCGGCCCCGGGACGGCCCTCGGTGCCGGGGGACGGCGCTCCGCGCGTCGCCGTCGTCGGCGGGGGCATCGCGGGGCTGGCGGCGGCCACGGCGCTGGCCGAGCGGGGCGTCCGGGTGACCGTCCACGAGCGGGAGCCCCGGCTGGGCGGCCGGCTCGCCGGGTGGCCGGTGACACTGGCCGACGGGTCCGCGGTGACGATGAGCCGCGGCTTCCACGCCTTCTTCCGCCAGTACTACAACCTGCGGGGGCTGCTGCGCCGGGTGGACGGCTCCCTGGGGATGCTCTCGCCGCTGCCGGACTACCCGCTGGAGCACGCCGCCGGCGCGCGGGACGGCTTCGCGCGGGTGCCCCGCACCCCGCCGTGGAACGCGCTCGGCTTCGCCCTCCTCAGCCCCACGTTCACCTGGTCCGGGCTGCTGCGCATGGACCCGCGGGCGGCCCTCCCCCTGCTGGACGTGCGGGTGCCGGAAGTGTTCGAACGCCTCGACGGCATCAGCGCCGCGGACTTCCTCGACCGCGTCCGCTTCCCCGCCGCCGCCCGGCACCTGGCGTTCCAGGTGTTCTCCCGCAGCTTCTTCGCCGACCCGGGCGAGCTGTCGGCGGCCGAGCTGGCCCTGATGTTCCACATCTACTTCCTCGGGTCGAGCGAGGGCCTGCTCTTCGACGTGGTGAACGAGCCCTTCCCGGCCGCCCTGTGGGATCCGCTGGAGAAGTACCTGCGCGGCCACGGCGCCGCGTTCCGCACCGGCGCCGCCGTGGAGTCGGTCTCCCCCGTCGCGCCGGGCGCGTACGAGGTGCGGTCGGCGGACGGCGCGGCCGGGCGGTTCGACGCGGTGGTCCTGGCCCTGGACGCCGCCGGCCTGCGGCACGTGGTGGCCGGTTCGCCCGGGCTGGGCGACACCGCCTGGCGGGAGCGGGTGCGGCGGCTGCGCACCGCACCGCCGTTCCTGGTGTCGCGGCTGTGGCTGGACCGGCCGGTCCGTCCGGAGCGGCCGGGTTTCCTGGGCACCGGCGGCTACGGCCCGCTGGACAACGTCAGCGTGCTGGAGCGGTGGGAGGGCGAGGCGGCCCGGTGGGCGCGGCGCACCGGAGGTTCGGTGGTGGAGTTGCACGCGTACGCCGTCCCGCCCGGCGCCGACCGCGCCGCCGTCCGGGAGCGGCTGCTCGCCGAGCTGCGCCGGCTGTGGCCGGAGACCCGCCGGGCGCGGGTGGTGGACGCGGTGCACGAGTGGCGCGCGGACTGCCCGCTGTTCGCCGTGGGCTCCTTCGGCGACCGCCCGCCGGTGCGCACCCCCGACCCGGGGGTGGTGCTCGCCGGGGACTGCGTCCGGGTGGACCTGCCGGTGGCGCTGATGGAACGGGCGGCCACCACCGGCTTCCTGGCGGCGAACGCGCTCCTGGAGCGCTGGGGGGTGCGGGGCCAGACGCTGTGGACGGTCCCCGTGGCGGGACGGTCGGCGGCGCTGAGGACGCTGGCGACGCGGTGAACCGGCCCGGAGCGCGGGGCGTTCAGCCGGGGAAGCGGCCCGTGCTGCGCAGCAGCCAGCGCCGTTCGGCGTAGGCGAGGTCGTCGCGCCACAGGCGCGCGGCCGTGCGGCGCACCAGCGGCCGCAGCAGCGGGGCCGCCGCCCGGGCCAGGGCGAAGCCCGGGCGGTCGGAGGTGGCCAGGACCGCCTCGGTCACCGCGGTGCGGGGCCGGCCGCGGTCGTCCGTGCCCAGCGGGGTGGCGTGGGTCTCCACCACCGAGGACGCGCCCTCGCCCTCGGCGATGCGCATCACCACCGTGCGCGGTTCCGGGGCGGTGAAGACCGCCCGCACCGGGACCGCGCCGCGTGCGCCGAGCCTGAAGGCGACCCGGACGACGAAGCGGTCCTCCTCCGGGCCGGCCGGTTCGGCGTCCCTCCCCGGAACCTGCTCCACCGTCAGGTCGGAGAAGGAGTAGGGGTGGAACCAGGCCCCGTGCCAGGGGTCGAGGCGGTTGGCGACGACGTCCTCCGGCTCGCACACGCCCACGGTCTCGGTGACCGCCACCAGCGAGGCGGCCCGCGGCGGCCGGGCCGGGAGCACCGGCTCCTCCAGCGGTTCCTCGCCGCCGGCCGCGTCCAGCCGGACCCAGGCCAGGACGCCGTCGTCGTGGGCGGGGTACGGCTCCCAGCCGGCGGCGCCCCGGCCGTCCAGGGCCAGTCCGTGCCAGTGGCAGACCAGCCGGCCGCAGTGCACGGGGCTCTCGCGCAGGGGCGCCCCCAGGTGGGGGCAGGCGCCGGGTCCGGCCACCAGGCGCCCGGACGTGTCGCGCCAGGCGACCACCTCCGTCCCGGCGACGGTGCGCCCGAAGGAGCGGCCGGGGCGGATCCTCTCCGAGGGTCCCAGGACGTACCAGTTCCCCGAGGGCCGGGCGGCGGCCCGTTTCAGGGCGGCGGCGATGACGGCCGGGGACGCCTCGCGCCAGGTGGGCCGCTGCCCGGCCCAGTCGACCGGGGGCGCCGGCCGCAGGGGCAGGCCGCGCCGCGGGCGGCGGGAGGGGAGGCGGAGGGGGCGGCGGTGCGGGAGGCCGCTCCCCGGCGCGGCGTCCGGCGGCGTGTCGGGTGTCATGGCAGGACGTTCCTCCGGGGGACCGGGCGGGCCGTGTCGGCCGCGTACCGCGGGTGGGCGATGCGGCGGTGCAGCCGGACGGCGGTGAGGCGGGCCAGGCCGTCCAGGGCGACGGCGGCGCGGCGGCGGGCGGGTACGGCGACCCTGCGGTGCAGCACGGCGTACCCGGCGGCCTCGATCCGTTCCAGGATGCCGCCGTAGAGGGTGAACGCCGTGCGGATGCAGGGCCGCGCGACGGGGTCGAGCAGGTCGATGCCGGGAAGGGCGTCGCGGTAGACCGACCGGGTGTGCGCGGCGACCTCGCGCAGCGCCTCGCGCACCCGGGTGTGGCCCCGGCCCGTGTCGCGGCACCAGCGCAGCAGGCCGCGGTCGACGCGGTGCCGGGCGAGGACCTCGCCGGGGAGGTAGACCCGGCCCCGGTCCAGGTCCTCCCCGACGTCGCGCAGGAAGTTGGTGAGCTGGAAGGCGACGCCCAGGGCCGCGGCGTGGGGCTCGGCCTCCTCGCGCGGGACCACGGTGCCCAGCACGGGCAGCATCTGCAGGCCGATGACGGCGGCCGAGCCGTGCATGTAGAGGTACAGGTCGTCGTAGGTGGGGTAGTCGGTGACGTCCAGGTCCATGCGCATGGACGCCATGAAGTCGTGGAACAGCCGGTGGTCGATGCCGTGGACCGAGGCGGTGTGCGCGAGGGCGCGGAGCACGGGGACGGAGCCGTCGGCGTGCGGTCCGGCGCGCAGCGCCTCCGCCAGTTCGCCCTCCAGCGCGGCCAGGGCGCGGGCGCGTTCCCCGGCGGTCGGCGTCCCCTCCAGGTCGTCGACGATCTCGTCCGCCCACCGGGCGAAGCCGTACAGGGCGTGCACGGCGGGGCGGCGGGCGGGCGGCAGGAGGCGGGTGGCCAGGAAGTAGGTCCTGCCGTGGCGGGCGTTGAGTTCGCGGCAGACGGCGTAGGCCCGGCGCAGCCGCGGGTCGGTGATGCCCGCCGCGTCCAGTTCCCGGACGGTCATGGCGTCCTCCTCCCGGCCGCGGGGGCGGCGTGCGCGGGGCGTCCGGTGGTGCGGGCGGGGCGGGGCGGGCCGGTGATGCGCCAGGCGGCCAGCTTGCCGGAGATCAGGACGGTGGGCACGCCGACGCCCGGGGTGGTGCCGCAGCCGGCCAGGACGGCGTTGTCCACGCCCCGCACCAGGTTCCTCGGCCGGAAGGGGCCGGTCTGCCGGAGGGTGTGGGCGACGGAGAAGGGGGTCCCGGCGGCGTGCCCCTGGGCGGCCCAGTCCTCGGGGGTGACCAGGTGCTCCACCTCGATGTCCTCGCCCAGCCCGGTCAGGCCCCGGCGTTCCAGTTCGGCCACGACGCGGTCCCGGTAACCGGGCGCCAGCTCCCTCCAGGGCAGCGGCCCGGTGGCGGTGTTGGGGCAGGGCGCCAGGACGTAGTGGAGGTGGCGGCCGGGCGGGGCCAGGGCGGGGTCGGTGGCCGTGGGCCGGGAGACCAGCAGGGACGGGTCGCTCATCAGCCGTCCGGTGCGGGTCAGTTCGGTGAAGGTGTCCCGCCAGGCGCCGCCGAAGAAGAGGGTGTGGTGGGCCAGTTGGGGCCAGGTGCGCCGGGTGCCGGCGTGGAGCACCACCGCCGAGGGCGAGTGCCGCAGCGGCACCGGGCGGCGGGGGGCGCGTCCCAGCAGGCGGTAGGCGACGGGAAGGTCGGGGGTGAGGACGACCGCGTCGCAGGGGATGCGGCGGCCGTCGCCGGTGTGCACGGCGACCGCCCGGCCGGCCCGTTTCTCCAGGCGCGTCGCCTCGCAGCCGTACAGCAGCTCCCCTCCCGCGTCGCGGGCCGCGCCGGCCAGGGCGGCGGGCAGGGCGTGGATGCCGCCCCGGGGGAACCAGACGCCGGCGACCGTGTCCATGTAGGCGATGACGGCGTAGGCGGCCAGGGCCCGGGCGGGCGGCACTCCGGCGTAGAGGGCCTGGAAGGTGAAGACCCGGCGCAGGCGCTCGTCGGCCAGGAACCGTCTCACCTGCCCCTCCAGCCGTCCGAACCCGCCCAGGGCCGCCAGCCGGGCGAGGTCGGGGTGGAGGAGCTGGAGGGGGTGGTCGATGTTGCTGTCGATGAAGCGCCGCATCTGCGCGCGGTACAGGCGCTCGAGCCACTGCCGCAGCCGCAGGTAGCCCGCCGCCTCGTCCGGTCCGGCGAAGCGGCGCACCTCCTCCTCCATCGCCTCGGCCTCGGTGTGCACCTCCAGGCGGGAGCCGTCGGCGAAGTGGGCGCGGTAGGCGGGGTGCAGGGGCAGCAGCTCCAGGCGCTTGCCGGTGGACTCGCCCACGGCGGCCAGTGCCTCGTCGATCAGGTGGGGCATGGTCAGGACGGTCGGGCCGGTGTCGATGCGGTAGCCGCCGGTCTCCAGGCGTCCGGCCCGGCCGCCGGGCGCGGCCTCCCGCTCGACGACCGTCACGCGGCGTCCCGCGCCGAGCAGGTGGAGGGCCGCGGCGAGTCCGGAGAGTCCGGCCCCGACCACCACGACGTGGTCCGTGCGTCCGCCGAGGGTCCTCATCGCGCCTCCGTTCCCGGCGTCCGCGCCGTCTCGCCGCCGGTGCCCGCCGCCGCCCGGACCATGGCCGCCAGCCGGCGGGCGACGACCGGGTCGTCGCAGACGCGGTGCAGCCGGCGCACGGCGATCTCGCCGAGCCGTTCGATCCTCTCCTCCACGGCGGCGCGCACCCCCAGTCCGGTCAGGACCTCCCGGAAGCGCGCGAGCCGTTCCGGGGTGAGGCCGGGGTCGCCCAGGCTCTCGCGCAGGACCGTGCGGGCCCCCTTGTCGCCGAGCGCCTCGGCGCGGGCCAGGGCGAGGGCCACCAGGTAGGTCGTCTTGCCCTGGCGCACGTCGTCGCCCGCGGGCTTGCCCGTCTGCCGCGGGTCGCCGAAGACGCCGAGGAGGTCGTCCCGGAGCTGGAAGGCCAGTCCGGCGTTGTGGCCCACGAAGCGCAGCGCGCCGATGAGTTCGTCGTCGGCTCCGCCGAGGACCGCTCCCAGGTGGAGGGGGCGTTCGACGGTGTAGAGGGCGCTCTTGAGGTAGGCGACGCGCAGTGCCGTGGCCGCCGAGGGACTGCCGGCCGCCTGGGTGTGCAGGTCGAGGAACTGGCCGGCCACCATCTCGGTGCGCATGGCCCGCCACGGCCCGTGTGCCCCGCGGCGGACCGGCCCGTCCGGGAGGGACTCGGTGAACAGGTCGTCCGCCCAGGCCAGGGCGAGGTCGCCGGCGAGGGTGGCCACCGACGTCCCGTACGTCTCGGGGCTGCCGAGCATGCCGTCCTGCCGGTGGCGGCGGGCGAAGTCGACGTGGAGCGCCGGGCGGCCGCGGCGCAGCGCGGAGTCGTCCATCACGTCGTCGTGGATCAGGGCGCAGGTCTGGAGCAGTTCCAGGGCCGCGGCGGTCCGCAGGACGGCGTCCGCGTCCTCGCCGTGGGGGTCCCCTCCGGCGGCCCGCCAGCCCCACCAGAGGAAGGAGGCGCGCATCCGCTTGCCCCCGCGCAGCGCGAACGCCGAGACGGCGGCGGCGAGTTGAACGCGGAAGGAGTCGTCGACGCGCTCGGCCTCCTCGCACCGCTCGGCCACGTAGCGCCGCAGGGCCTCCTCCACCCGGAGGCGGACCTCCTGGTCGCCGTGACTGCCGTGGGCGCCGCGGTCGCCGTCCCGGGTCTCCTCCGGCGGCGCGGGCCGGGCCGGGCCGGGCGGGGAGTCGTGGACGCGGCGGGGGGCGCCCGGATCGATCGTGGCCATCGGGTGTCTCACGCGGCGTTCCACCTCACGCGGGGTCGGCCGGCGGGGGGCGGCGCCGGCGGGGCCGCGGACGGAGTACGGCTGACGAGCATCGTGGCCCTTCCTCGTCACCATCGGGGTCTCGGGCGGGGGACGGCTGCGGGCGGGTGCCCCCCTGGCAGCGGCCGGAAACCTCTGCCACTCCTCTGCGAGAACTCGTAATAAATCATGCATATCGGTTATCCGGTCGCCGGGAGGCCACGGGGGGCGGACCGGTCGCGCGCCGTCATCTCCACCCGATCGACGCAGGACCGGCGGTGGTGCGGGCGCGGCAGAGTCCTTCACCGGCCGGCCGCGGGAGCGGTGCGGGGCGCGTCCCGGGGGCGCCGGTAGTGCGGCGCCGCGCGGTTGCTAGCGTCCGCGGACATGGAAGACGGCGTGTACGTGGGCAACGCGGGCGAGGACGCGGCACTGGACCGGGGCTGGATCCTCGGGCACTTCAAGGACCCCGGCGACCCCCGCCACAGCGAGGACGTGGAGATCAAGTGGGGTGTCCACCCGCGCGGCGACCGGCGGGCGCGGTGGGTGCGGGGCGAGCGGCGGACGGCCCTGCTGGTCCTGGTGAGCGGGCGCTTCCGCATGGAGTTCCCCGGCCGCGACGTCGTCCTGGAGCGGCAGGGCGACTACGTGGTGTGGGGGCGCGGCGTCGACCACTCCTGGTACGCGGAGGAGGAGTCGGTGGTCCTGACGGTCAGGTGGCCGTCCGTCCCCGGCTACGCGGTGCCCCCCGGCGACGGCGGAGGGGACGGCCGCGACGGCGGGGAGCGGCGGACGGCCTGAGGGCGGCGCCGCCCGCGGGCGGCGCTCCGCTGTTCTTCAGGGGGCCGTCCGGGCGACCTGCGCGTCCAGGGCGGCGCAGAGCCAGTCGTGGGCGGTGCCGGGGTTCGGCTCGGGCGTGCCGGACGGCGGGGTGGTCAGCTCGACGGTGAGCTGCCAGTACCGGTCGATGCGGGGATCCGCGGCGAGCTGGGCACTGAGCCGGCGGCGGAAGACGGGGGTGTCGCGCGTGCCGCGCGAGCGGGCGTAGGCGGAGACGAAGCAGTCGAGCGCCTCGCCCTCGTGGGGAGCCAGTCCCGCCCGCATCCGTGCCCCCGCCAGCGCGTAGGCCTCGCCGAGACCCGCGTAGAGCACGGCCGGGCGCCAGCCCTCCCCGGACCGGTGCGCCGCGGGCTGGCTCCTGCCGGAGCCCGGCGGGCAGGGTCCGGAGACGAGGGCGTTCAGCCGGGCGAAGGCCAGCACCTGGGCCGGGGTCGGGTCCTCCGGCGGCTGCGGGACCGCCTGGTCGAGGATCTCGGAGACCAGCCGGGCCGGGAGCCGCGGAGGGAGCCAGCGCCTCCAGAAGCGGGCCGGCGCGGCCGTGCTGGGCGGGAGGGTCACGGCTCCGACCAGGCGCAGCCGGTCGGCGCGCTCCCCGGGCGCGCAGTCCCGGAGCAGTCGGAGAGCGGCCTCCCGCCAGCGCAGGGCCGCCAGTTGCGAGCCGACCTCCCGCAGCCGCTCCGCGACGGCGTCCTCCAGCGCCTCCTCCAGCGCGCCGTCCTTCGCCAGGACCCGGCCCACCTCCGGGACGGGCAGGTCGAGGGTGCGCAGCGAGCGGATCAGGCGGAGCCGGTCGAGCGCCTCGGGCCCGTACCGGCGGTGGCCCCCGGCGCTGCGGGCGGCCTCGGGCAGCAGACCGCGGTCGGAGTAGAAGCGGACGGTCTTGACGGTGGTGCCCGCCCGCTCGGCGAGCTCCCCGATGCTCCACGTGCTGTCGTCTGCCGACACGGCTTGAACCTCCCTCAGGGGGAGTTCCTACCGTACCGGCGAGCGAGGGCGGCCCCAGCGGCCGGCCGCGCGGACCGAGGCGTGCGAGGGAGGCGTTCATGACGGCCGAGACGGCGTTCGTGCTGGTGGCGGGGGGTCACATCGGCGGCTGGGTGTGGGAGGAGGTGGCCGGCCGGCTGCGGGCGGCGGGAGCCGGAGCGTACCCGGCGACGCTCACGGGCCTGGGCGACCGCCGCCACCTGGCGGGACCGGAGACGGATCTGGAGACGCACATCGAGGACCTGGTCCAGATCGTCGACCACCTGGACGCGCCGAAGGTGGTGATGGTCGGCCACTGCTACGGCATCTACCCGGTGGTGGGCGCCGCCGACCGGCGCGCGGAACGGGTCTCCCGGGTGGTGTACCTGGACTCGCCCCTGCCCGACCACGGCCGCTCGATGCTCGACCAGGTGCGCGACGAGATGGCCGACCGGGAGACCCGCGAACGGATGCTGCGCCAGGCCGAGGAGGCCGAGGACAGCCGGCGGATCCCCCCGCCCTCGCTGGAGGAGTGGCGGACCCTGGGGAATGTCGTCGGCGTTCCCGAGGACGCGCTCGTCCGGCTGGCCCGCCTCTCCGCGCCCCATCCGCTGCGCACCCAGACCCAGCCGCTCCGGCTGTCGGGGGCGGTCGACGGGCTGCCGATGACCGGGATCTTCTGCACCGCCGGCGGCGGGACGACCATCGCCGCGGTCGAGGCCCTGGTGGCGACGGGCAACCCCCGCTTCCGGGCGCTCGCCGAGCCCCGGGCGGGCTTCTTCGAACTCGCCACCGGGCACTGGCCGATGCTCTCCGCTCCCGGCGAGCTGACCGAGGTGCTGCTCCGGGCCGCCGCCGGAGAGGGGTACCGGCTGGACGCCGGCCGCCGGGTCCCGTCCGCCGGGTAGCGGGCCCGGTCTCAGTCCCCGCCGGGCGGGCGGCCCAGCGGGCTGCCGTCGAGGCGGGCGAGGAGGTCGGCGGGGTTCTCGTAGACCTCCACGGCGCCCGCCTCCAGCAGTTCCTGCCGGGTCAGCCCGCCGGAGAGCACGCCCACGCAGGGCACGCCGGCCCTCTCGCACGCGGCCACGTCCCACACGGTGTCGCCCACGAAGACGGCCCGGTCCGGGGGGACGTCCGCACGGGCGAGCGCGGAGGCCACCAGGTCGGGGGCCGGTTTGCTGGCCTCCACGTCGTCGGAGCTGGTCGCGGCGGTCACCGCGTCGTCCGCGCCGACCGCCCGCCGCATCGCCTCCAGCTCGTCGCCGTGCGCGGAGCTGGCCAGCACGACCGTCCAGCCGCGCTCGGCGCAGGCCCGCAGCAGGTCGGCGGCCCCCTCCAGCGGGGCCAGGCGCGGCCAGTACTCGGCATAGAGCGTGCGGTGGGCGGCGCTGACGGACGCGGCCTCGTCCGGGTCGTGGTCCTCGCCGAGGAACCGTTTGAGGAGCTGGTCGCTGCCCATGCCGATGGTCCGGTGGATCAGGGACATCGGCACCCGCCGCCCGGCCTGGCGCAGCGCCTCCCACCAGGCCACGGTGTGGAGGTAGGTGGTGTCCACCAGGGTGCCGTCCACGTCGAAGAGGGCGGCCCCTCGCGTTCCGTCACGGCTCATCCGCGGTCCTTCCGCCGGTGTGCTCCCGTTCCGGTTCCCCGGGTACCCGGTGGTCCGGCGCCCATGGGTGCGCAAGGTCCCCGTCCGCCGCACGGGCGATGCGCCGGGCGAGGCCGCGGGAGTACTCCACCAGTTCGGGCGGGCCCTCGACGGTGTAGGGCACCCCGACCATGGCGAGCGTGATGGCGAGCCACTCCCAGGAGTCGGCGGCCGTGACGTACCGGCAGGTGCGGTCGTCGATCGCCTCCAGCGAGCCGGCTTCCGCCGTCAGCCGCTCGGAGACGACCTCGACGGGCGCGTCGAAGCGCACCACGCCCCGGTGCCGGCTGACGGGGAGCCGGGCGGACGCCCGGACGAAGCCCACCGCCCCGTCCGGCGGCAGCTCGCGCGGGGTGAAGGTGGTGCCCGGCACGTGCGGCCCGGTGATCCGGTCGATGCGGAAGGTGCGCCAGTCCCGGCGGTCCCGGTCCCAGCCGAGCAGGTACCAGCGTCTGCCCAGCAGCACCTGGCGGTAGGGCTCGACCCGGCGCTCGGTGCGCTCGCCGGCCCGGCTGGTGTACGTGAACCGCACGTCCTGGCGGTTGTGCGCGGCCGCGCCCAGCAGGTGGAGGGTGCTCAGGTCCGGCGCGGGCGCGGTGCGGGAGGCGATCTCGGTGGAGGCCAGCACCGCCTCCATCCGGTGCCGCAGCCGGGAGGGGAGGACCTGCTCCAGCTTGCGCAGGGCGGCCTCCGCCGCGCCGGCGGCGTCCTCGGTCTGCGCCGCCGCGGCCAGCCGCAGGCCCACCACGACGGCGACCGCCTCCTCGTCGGTGAGCAGCAGCGGCGGCATGGCCCGGCCCGCCACGAGTCGGTAGCCGCCGCCCGGTCCGGGCACGGAGACCACCGGGTACCCCAGGGCGCGCAGCCGGTCGACGTCCCGCCGCAGGGTGCGCGGCGAGGCGCCCAGCCGGGCGGCCAGTTCCGCGCCCGGCCAGGCGCGCCCGCTCTGGAGCAGGGAGAGCAGCTCCAGCATCCGCGCGCTCGGCCCGCCCGTCCCGCTTCCCGTCTCGCTCACGGTCTCGCTCACGTCTTCGAGTCTGCCGGGAGTCGCGGCCGGAATCCGGCCGCATCCCCCGGCGGCGGGCGGCGGGACGGATCCACGCGCGGGGCGGCTGCCTCACCGGGGCGCCGCGGTCTCCTCCCCCGCCCACTCCCGGTGGGAGGTCCAGGCCGCCAGGGTGCGGCGGCTCTCGAAGCGGCGGGCGCGGCCGGTGAGCGGGTCGGTGAACTCCAGCGACCTGGCGAGCAGTTGCAGGGGGCGGCGGAAGTCGTCCGGGGCGCTGTCGAGGACGGCCGGGTAGACCGGGTCGCCCAGGATGGGGACGCCCAGGCCGCTCATGTGCAGGCGGAGCTGGTGGGTGCGGCCGGTGAGGGGCACCAGCCGGTAGCGGCCCAGCCCGCCGCGGTGTTCGAGGAGCTCGATCCGGCTCTCGCTGTTGGGCTCCCCCGGCACCTCCCGGGCGGCGATGACCCCGCGTTCCTTGACGATCCGGTTGCGCACCGTGCGGGGCAGTCCCAGCTCCGGGTCGTACGGCGCCACGGCCTCGTACTCCTTGCGCACCCGCCGGTCCCGGAAGAGGTTCTGGTAGGCCGCGCGGTACTCGGGGCGGGCGGTGAACATCACCACGCCCGCGGTCAGCCGGTCCAGCCGGTGGGCCGGGCTGAGCGCGGGCAGCCCCAGGTCCCGGCGGAGCCGCGCCAGCGCGGTCTCGGTGACGTGCCGGCCGCGCGGCGTGGTGGCCAGGAAGTGCGGCTTGTCCGCGACGACCAGGATCTCGTCGCGGTACAGGACCTCCACCGCGTACGGCACCGGTGTCTCCGGAAGCAGCTCCCGGTGGAACCACAGGTAGGCCCCGGGCACGTACGGGGCGCCGGGGGCCAGGGGGCCGTCCGCACCCCAGACACGGCCCTCGCGCAGCATGGCGTCGACCTGTCCGGGGTCCACCGCGGACGACAGCCGGTCGACCAGGTGGTCCCGGACGGTCGCCCAGGCGCCGTCGGCGGGGAGTCTGAGGCGGACCGGGTCTATTCCGTGCCGCTGGGGCAGGGGGGAGGGCGGTACCGCGCGTCTGTTCCTCATCGCGGGGCCCAAGCCTAGGGGCTCCGTTGCGGGTCCCCGTCCGGGGCGGCCTAGGATCGTGGCGCTCGCACACGTCCCGGAGGTGCCGGTGTCCCCTGAGACCCCCCGTGTCCTGACCGACCTCGGCGACCTGGCCGGCCGGGCGTCGCCGGAGCGGAGCGGCGCCCTGTGGCGGCTCGCCGAGCCGGGCCGGCAGCTCGACTCCAATCTGGTGCGCCTCCCGCCGGGGGCGTCCGTCGGCGAGCACGCCGAGGACGACCTGGACGTCCTGCTGGTGGTGATCGCCGGCGGCGGGGAACTCGAGGACGGCGCGGGCGGGCGGCTGGAGCTCGCGCCCACGGCCGTGGTGTGGCTGCCGCGCACCTCCCGCCGGGCGCTGCGGGCGGGACCCGGGGGGCTGGTGTACCTGACCGTTCACCGGCGGCGGCCCGGGATGACCGTCCGCGGTCCCGCCTCCGGCCCGTCCGCCGCGCGGCGGGAGCCCGCCGGGGGCGGGGAGGGCGGCGAGCCGCCGTGCATGCTGGACCGGGTGTGCCCGGCGTGCGGCCGGCTGAACGAGCGGGCGGGCACCGCCGTCTGCGAACGGTGCGGCGAACCGCTGCCGGACGGCCCGGAGGGCTGACCGGGCGGGCGCCCGTCAGGCCCGCTGGCAGCTGTACAGGAGCAGCAGCAGGACGGCCGTGCCGACCAGGCTGAACAGCAGCGAGCCGAGGCATCCGGCCCGGTTGGAGAAGAAGACGAACACGGTCACCGTCTCAGGGGTCGTCGCGCGGGCGCTCCGGCCCGGGCCGGGGCGCCGGGGCGGGATCCGTCACCGCCCTGTGTCACGCGTGCCCGGAGCTGCCGGAGAAAAGCATCCGGGCGAGGTCGTCGTCCAGGGCGGGGCGGATCTTCGCCGAGCACGTCCCGCTGGTGGCCTCGTCGACGACCTCGATGACGCACCGGGCCTCGTGCATGGCCTTGGGCCGGTCGGCGGAGGCGCGGCGCGCGACGCGGTCGAAGAACTCCTGGGTGCTCATCCGGGTGCCGGTGTCCGGTTCGTCCGGTGCGTGCGCCACCCTGCGCAGGTGCTCGCCCACCTCCCGTGGGAGCTGGGCCGCCAGTTTCTCCGCCACCGTCGCCGGGACGCGTTCCGCGAGGGTCTCCAGGCTGGCGCGGGTGGCGGTCTCGGCGGCGCCGACGCTGTCCAGCCGGGCACGGGCCTGGACCTGTCCGAGGAAGGTGTCGTACCGCATGGTTCTTCCGTCCCTTCTTCGCTGACCAGGGCCCGGTACCCGGGCCCCGGGAACGGAAAACCGGCGAATCGCCCGCCCCGCGTCCCCGCCCCGGCCCCCTCCGCCTGTGACGGGGACGGAGGAAGCCGGGGCGGGCCGGCGGTCAGACGCCGGTGCAGGTGATGGCCGGGACGGCCGGGGAGCCGGTGGCGGTGAAGCCGAACGTCGCCGAGGCCCCCGGGGCGAGTTTCGCGTTCCAGCCGGCGCCGGTGACGGAGACGGTGTCCCCGGTCCGGGTGAGCGTGCCGTTCCAGACGCTGTTGACGGTGAGGGGGCCCGGGGGCGTCCACTCCGCCTTCCATCCGTCGAGGGGCGCGTCCCCGGTGTTGCGGACCGTCACCTCGGCCTGGAAGCCGCCGGACCACTGGCTGACGACCCGGTAGTCGGCGGTGCACACCGGATGCCCGGGGCCGTCGGGGTCGTCCGGGACATCGGGGTCGTCGGGTTCGTCCGGGGCGGTGCCGGTGTAGGTGAGCCCGTGTCCGAAGGGGAACAGGGCGTCCTTGCCGTCGCCGTCGTTGATCGGCTGCTGGCTCGCGGACCGCATCCAGGTCACCGGCAGCCTGCCCGTCGGCGCGTAGTCGCCGTAGAGCACGTCGGCGACCCCGGCGCCCTCGGTTCCGGGCAGCCAGGCGGCGAGCAGCGCGTCCCAGTCGCCGATCCGCGCCGCGATGTCCAGCGGCCGCCCCGAGACGAGCACGACGACGACCGGCACCCCGGAGGCCTTCAGCCGGGCCAGGGTGTCCAGGTCCTCCTGGTCCAGGCCCATCGAGCCGGGCCGGTCGCCCTCCATCTCCGCGTACGGCGTCTCGCCGACCACGGCGACGGCCACGTCGTAGGAGCCGTCGATGCCGTTGCCGTGTCGGTCGTAGACCACCCGCGACGGATCGGAGGCCACCGACCGCATCCCCTCCAGGATGGAGGTCCCGGGGGTGATGTCGCCGCTCCCGCCCTGCCAGGTGATGGTCCAGCCGCCGCTCTGGTGGCCGATGTCGTCGGCGTTCTTGCCCGCCACGAAGACCTTGGCCGATTTGCCCAGCGGCAGTGCGCCGCCGGAGTTCTTCAGCAGCACCTGGGACTTGCGCACCGCCTCGCGGGCGAGCCGGCGGTGGGCGTCGGAGCCGATGCCGGCGGTGTAGGAGCGGTCGGTGTAGGGGTTCTCGAAGAGGCCCAGTTCGAACTTCTTGGCCAGGATGCGGCGGTTGGCGTCGTCGATGCGCTCCATCGGGACCCGCCCGGCCCGCACCTCGCCGCGCAGCAGTTCGATGAACCTGCGGTAGTCGTGCGGCACCATCACCATGTCGATGCCGGCGTTGACCGCGTCCCGCACCTCGGCGGCGGTGAACCCCTCCCGCCCGTCGAGCTGGTCGACGCCCGCCCAGTCCGAGACCACGAAGCCGGTGAAGCCCAGCTCGCCCTTGAGGACGTCGGTGATCAGGTAGCGGTGGCCGTGCATCTTGACGCCGTTCCAGCTGCTGTAGGAGACCATCACGGAGCCCACGCCCCGCTTCACCGCCTCCCGGAACGGCGGCAGGTGGACGGCGCGCAGCTCGGCCTCGCTCAGTTCGGTGTCGCCCTGGTCGCCGCCGGTGGTGCCGCCGTCGCCGATGTAGTGCTTGGCGGTGGCCAGGATCGAGCCGGGGGCGTCGAGCGAGGCGCCCTGGAGGCCGTCGATCAGCGTGGTCATCGCACCGGGCAGTTCGGGCGTCTCCCCGAAGGACTCGTAGGTGCGTCCCCAGCGGTCGTTGCGGGCCACGCACAGGCAGGGTGCGAAGGTCCAGTCGACGCCGGTGCCGGAGACCTCCTCGGCGGTGGCCCGTCCGATCCGCTCCACCAGTTCGGGATCGCGGGCGGCCCCGAGCCCGATGTTGTGCGGGAAGATCGTGGCGCCCCGCACGTTGTTGTGGCCGTGGACGGCGTCCACCCCGTAGATCATGGGGATGCCCAGCGGGGCGGAGAGCGCGGTCCGCTGGAACGAGTCGTACATCTCCGCCCACGCCTGGGGCGTGTTGGGACTGGGGGCGGATCCCCCGCCGGAGAGGACGGAGCCGATCCGGTAGGCCGCCAGGTCCGACTGCGTCCTGAGCGCGCTCCGGTCGACCTGGGTCATCTGGCCGATCTTGTCGTCGAGCGTCATCCGGGACAGCAGGTCCTCGACGCGCTCGTCCACCGGCAGGGCGGGGTCCTCGTAGGCGGGCGGCGCCTCGGCCGGTGCCGCGGGGGCGGCGCCGAGGGTGCAGGCGGCCATGACGGTCACGGCCGCTCCCGCGGTGAGCCGCCGCAGCCTGCCCCGCATCGTCGTCCGTCCGGCGGGGCCGGGGGTCCCTCTCGTCGTCCGTCTGGTCACGGTGTCGTCCTTCCGGTGGGGCGGGGAGAACGGGTCCGGGGTTCCGGCGGCCCCGGTCCGGGTCGCCGGTTCCGGTCCGGACGGTTCTGCCCGGGCTGCCTGGTCGCCGTGCACGGTTCCCGAACGCTCGGGATGGCCGTCCGGCCCCGGCGGAGGAGACACCGGGGCCGGACGTGGAGCCGGTTCGGCGGCGCGCCCTCATCGCGCCGCCGAACCGGGTGTTCCCGGCCGGGGCTCCAGGAGCGGCGGGCCCCGGCCGGGTGGCCGGGTCAGGGGCGGATCGCCGGCTCCGCGTTGCGGACCAGCTCCAGCGCCTGCTCCGGGAACCAGTGGCCGGCCGGCGGGTCGACCGTTCCGCGCACGGGGTCCTCCGGTCCCTCGGTGCCGCGCAGGCACTCGCCGTCCGACTCACCGGGGATCTTGATCCACAGGCGGGCGTCGTTCAGCGGGTCGCCGGTGCGGGTGGTCGGGCGCTTGCCCAGGCCGCGGTCCGGCGGGTTGCACCAGTCCTGCGGGTCGGGGTACTGGTCCGTGTCCGGGTACCAGGGGCCCCGGCCGTTGCGGCTGGTGTCCGTCACGAAGTGGGGCTGGTCGGACGGGTCGGCGGTGACGTTCTCGTCCAGCCACGCCCGGGCGTCGTCCTCGTCCCACCACTGGTTGGGGCAGGAGGCCGGGTCGCCGCCGTCCAGGGTGTGCTCCAGGCAGCCGGAGACGAGCTTGCCGTACCAGTCCAGTTCGTCGTCGGAGCGGTAGTTGGAGGCGTTGAGGTAGAAGCCCCTGGTCTTGGCCACCCCGGCCTCGACCAGCCTGGGCACGATGGCGTTGACGCTGTGCCAGTTGCTGTGGCCGGCGTCGAGGTAGACGGTCGTGCCGGGCAGGGCGGTGAGGGTGTCGACGGCGTGGCCGATCTCCTCGTAGCGCGCGGCCGTCAGGGTGCCCTCGTCGTCGTCCTGGCCGCAGTCGGAGGGGAGCAGGGCGAGGGAGTCGGGTTCGAGGACGACCAGCGCCTTCCGGTGGCCGATGCCCCGGGCGACCTCCTCGATCCACGCCTTGTACTCGGCGGTGTTCGCGGCGCCGCCCGCGGAGTACTGCGAGCAGTCGCGTCCGGGGACGTTGTAGAGGGCCAGCACCGGCAGGGCGTTCCGGCGTGCGGCGTCCTTCACGGTGCGGCGGATCTCGTCCCGGATGCGGGTGTCGTCCCCCTTGCCGTCGAACCAGACGGCCTGGGGCGTGCCGATCATCCGCGCGACGCCGACGGCGTCCCGGTACTTCCCCGCCTTCACCAGTTCCCTGATCTGCTGGTGGGCGTCCGGGTTGGCGGGCGGCACGTACAGGCGCGTCTCGCGCTGCTTGCGGTTCCGTTCGCCCTCACCCGCGGTGTCGGCCGCGCCGGCCGTACCCGGTGTTCCGGCGAGCAGGCCCAGCACGGCGGCGGTTCCGGCCGCGGCGAGGGCCCCTCTTCTGCGTCTGTGCACGGTGATTCGGCTCCTGACGTGAGCGGCTCGGCGGAGCTCTCCCGTCGCGGACCGGCCCGACGGCCCATGGGAGCGCTCCCAAGTCTGCTGCCAGACCTTCCTCCCGACAGCGCCGCGCGTCAAGACCCCGCACTCCGGTTTTCCGCACCGGCCGCCCCCGCCCCGTCAACCGCACCCGTACCGCCGTTGCGAAGGCGAAGGCATGAACGCCTCCCCTGCCCGGGCTCCCGGTCCCGCGTGCCCGCGGCCGGGGACGCCCCTCCTCTAGAGTCAGGGGTATGGCTGCAGACGAGGGGAGCGTGCGGATCGACAGCTGGATCTGGTCCGTCCGGCTCACCAAGACACGTTCGACGGCCGCCGCCGCCTGCCGCGGCGGCCATGTCCGCATCAACGGGGAGAGGGCGAAGCCGGCCCAGCCGGTGCGGCCCGGGGACGAGGTACGGCTCCGCCACCTCGGCCGGGAGAGGGTCGTCGTCGTCAAGCGCCTGGTGCGCAAGCGGGTCGGCGCGGCGATCGCGGCGGAGTGCTTCGTCGACAACAGCCCGCCCCCGCCGCCTCCCGAGCACGTCGCCCCGGTCGCCCGGCGCGAGCGCGGCGCCGGACGCCCGACCAAGCGGGAACGGCGCGAGATCGAGCGGCTGCGCGGCCGCTGACACCGCGCGGCGGGCCCGGGGTGCCCGGAGAGGAGGGGCCCGGCGCGGACCGGGGCCGCGGGCCGCCGTCCGTCACCACCGCCGTCCACCCCGTCCCGCCCGCCCCGGACACCGCTGATTCGCAGTAGGGAAGGCAAAGGTCGGATCGGAGCGACGGGAAAACCCGGCACCGCCGCTCCACCGCGTCCCGGTGCGGGCGGACTCCCGGAGCCGCTTCCCGGCCGCCGCCGGGCATCCCCGGCGGCGGCGCCCCGGCGGATCCCCGCCGCCCTGCCCCGTCCGGCCTCGTCCCGCGCCCCGGCCCGGTTGCCCGCCGTCCGCCCGGCGCGGCCCGGCCCACTGCGGGAGGGGTGACGGAAAACGCCTGTTGACGGCACATCACGGGATGCGGTGCGGGCCCCCCCGCGTGTTCCTTTCGACAGGTTGTATGACTAACATCGCCCCATCCTTCGCGCCGCCCTCACCAGCGGCGACCCACCGACATGATCCACTGCTGGGGAGAGATGGCACTGCGCGTACGTGTGCCCGGACGGCGACAGGGACGGAAGAAGAGCCCGCTTCGATTTGGCTCGTTCCGAACGGCCCTGCTCATCCTGGCGATCATCCCCAGTCTCGCCCTGATCGCCCTCTGGTCGGCCAGCACCGCCGAGCTCGGACGCGACTGGCGGACGCAGCGGGAGGAGAAGGTCCTCGCCGCCCGGGCGGGCATCCCGGCCAACAAGGTCTACTTCAACCTCCAGGAGGAACGGCGGCTCAGCGCCGAGGTGCTGGCCCGCCCCGACGACGCCTCCCGTGCCGCCCTGCGGAAGCAGCGGGCCCTGACCGACGAGGCGCTGGACTCCTTCCTCGCGCTCTCCGACATCGAGACCTCCGACGCGTCCGAGGAGCTGCGGGAGGCCGTCTCCCTCGCGCGCGTCGACATGCGGCGGATCGACGAGATCCGCGAGGCCGTGGACGACGGGTCGGCCACCCAGACCCAGTCCTTCCGCTACTTCACCGAGCTGATCGCCGTCGACCTGCGGATGTTCGAGGCGATGAGCCGTTCGGAGAACAGCGAGGTGACCGCCCGGGCCCGGGTCCTGATCGACCTGTTCTGGGCCAAGGAGATGCTCTCCCGCGAGGACGCCGTGCTCGCCCGCGGCTGGGGCGTCCGCCGGCTCACCGAGGGCGAGCACGACTACCTCTCCGAGTGGATCGGCGCCCAGCAGGTCATGCTGGAGAGCAGGATCGAGCCCCACCTTCCCCCCGACGACCTCGCCCTCTACCGCCGGATGGTCACCAGCGGCGCCTGGCAGACCAAGGACGACGTGGAGCGGACCCTGCTGGGCGCCCACTCCCACGACGGCAGCGCCGGCATCCCCCTGCCCGCGGTGGAGAAGGAGTGGCGGCAGACCGTCGACGCCATCAACCCCCAGCTCCAGAAGCTGATCACCAACCGCACCCTCGACGTCAACCGGATCGGCCAGACCGCGCTCGACGCCCTGCTGGGCCGGCTGATCACCCTCAGCGCCATCGGCCTCGGCGCGGTCCTCCTCGTCGTCGCGCTCAACGTGTGGATCACCACCGTCCTGCGGCGGCGGATCTCCTCCCTCCGCGAGGAGGCGCGGGAGCTGGAGACCAGGCTGCCCGAGGTCGTCGAACGGCTGCGCCGCGGCGAGACCGTCGACCTCGACGCCGAGGTGCGCGAGACCGCCCGCGGCAACGACGAACTGGGCCGGCTCGGGCAGGCCCTGGACCTCGCGCGCCGCAGCGCCGTCGAGACCGCCGTGCGCGAGGTCGAGCAGCACCGCGGCTTCGAGCGCCTCCTCCAGCGCATCGCCCGCCGCACCCAGCTGCTCATCGGCCTCCAGATGAAGAAGCTCGACGAGATGGAGCGCCGCCACGAGGACCCGGAGGTCCTGGAGGGCCTGTTCGACCTCGACCACCTGACGGCCCGTCTGCGCCGCTACGAGGAGAACCTCGTCATCCTCGGCGGCGGCCAGCCGCAGCGGCGCTGGCGCAAGCCCGTCAAGATGCTGGACGTGCTGCGCGCCGCGCTGGGCGAGGTCCAGGACTACCGCCGCATCCAGATCGAGGTGCAGGGCCGGCCCTGGCTGACCGGCCGCGCCGTGGGCCCGGTGGTGCACGTGCTGGCCGAGCTGATGGAGAACGCCGCCGCGTTCTCCAAGCCCCCGGCCCCCGTCGAGGTACGGGCCGGCATGGTCGGGGACGGCCTGGTCGTGGAGATCGAGGACCGCGGCCTGGGCATGGAGCCCGAGATGCACGAGCAGCTCAACCGGTTCGTCGCCGAACCGCCCCGGATCGACGTGCTCTCCCGCGCCGACGACGCCCGCCTGGGCATGTACGTGGTCGCGCGGCTGGCCTCCGGGCTGGGCCTGGGAGTGGAGTTCCGGCCGTCCGTGCTCGGCGGCACCCGGGTGGTCGTGCGGATCCCCGCCGAGCTGGTCACGGACGCCCCCGAACCCGCCGACGACGCCCCGTCCCGGGAGGGGAGCGGCGGACGCGGCAGGACCGGCGGGCCCACCAGACGCGGGAACGGCGAGGACGGCGGGGGCACGGCCGCGTCCGGCGGGAAGTCCCCCGCGGGGCTGCCCACCCGGTCCCGGGGCCGGGCGATGTCCTCGGTCGTCCCCTCCGCCGTGGGCCCGTCGTCCGGGTCCGCCTCCGAACCGGCGTCCGCCGGGTCCGCGCACGGCGGCGCGGACTCCCCCGGCGCCGGCGAGGAGACGGCGGGCGGGCACCCCGCCGCAGACTCCGGCGGCGCGGACGCGGCCAGGCCGCTGCCCAAACGGGTCCGCCAGGCCAGCCTCGCACCCGAGCTGAGGAAGCCGGCCCGGCGGTCCGGCGCCTCCGACGAGGACACGCTCACCCTGCGCCAGGAACCCGCGCGGTCCGGTGCGGCCATCGGCGCCTTCCAGCGCCAGTCCCGCATCGCCCGGCAGCGGGCAGCCTCCGATGCCACCCCCCCGACCGGCGGCAGCACGCCGGACCACAGCCGACCCTCAACGGAAGACCGAACATGACACAGCGAACCACCGCCACCAACCAGGACCTGGACTGGCTGCTGGACGGTCTGGTCGAGCAGGTGCCGGGCACCCGGCACGCCGTCGTCCTGTCCGACGACGGGCTGGTCGTCAGCCAGTCCAGCGCCATCGAGCGGACCGACGCCGAGCGTCTGGCCGCCATCGCCACCGGTCAGCAGAGCCTCGCCCGGGGGATCGACGAGCTGTTCGACGGCGGCCCGGTGCAGCAGGTCATCGTGGAGCTGGCCGACCTGTGGCTGTTCATCACGGCCGCGGGGAAGGGCACCCACCTGGCCGTCGTGGCCTCCCAGGACGTGGACGCCGAGGTGATGGCCGTCGCCATGCACACCCTCGTCCAGCAGGTCGGTCAGAAGCTGGGCACCGAGCCCCGGACCGGCGCGTCGGCCTCGGGCGGGGGTGGACGTGGGTGAGCCACTGGACGGACCGTCTGGAGTCCGACGACGCCGAGGACTCACTGGTCCGGCCGTACACGATCACCCGCGGCCGCACCGCTCCCCAGCGCGACGACCTCACGCTGATCACGGTGGTGACGACGGTTGAGCCCGGCGACGGCCGGGCCGCCGCGCGGCGGCTGGAGCCGGAGCACCGGGCGATCCTGGACCAGTGCCGCACACCGGCCGCCGTGGCGGAGATCGCCGCCGAGCTGGATCTGCCCGTGTCCGTGACGAAGATCCTGATCGGCGACCTGGTGTCGCTCGGCAGGGTGACGACCCGTCCGCCGCTGGCGGCCGAACAAAGTGGGGGACTGAACGTGGAACTTCTGCAGGCGGTGAGGGATGGGCTCCAGAGACTCTGACGGCATGACGGGCCCCGTGGCCGTGAAGATCCTGATCGCCGGCGGCTTCGGGGTGGGGAAGACCACCATGGTCGGCACGGTCAGCGAGGTGACGCCGCTGCGCACCGAGGAATACCTGACCGAGGCCAGCGTGGGGGTCGACGACACCGGCGGACTGGCGTCGAAGGCCACCACCACCGTGGCCCTGGACTTCGGCCGGATCACCATCAACCCCGAGCTGGTGGTCTACCTGTTCGGCACCCCGGGCCAGGAGCGCTTCTGGTTCATGTGGAACGACCTGGTCAACGGTGCCCTGGGGGCGGTCGTCCTGGTCGACACCCGGCGGCTGGAGGTCAGCTTCGCCTCCATCGACTTCTTCGAGAGCCGCGGCATCCCCTTCGTGGTGGGGGTCAACTGCTTCCACGGCCGCTGCGAGCGGACCGCGGAGGAGGTGCGCGAGGCCCTCGACCTCGACCCGGACGTCCCGCTGCTGATGGGGGACGTCCGGAGGCAGGAGGTGGGCCGGGACCTGCTGCTCGCCCTGATCGACCTGCTGATGTCCCGGACCGCGCCGGTCGGCGCGTCCTCGGCCTGACCTCCCCGCCCCGTCCACTCGTCCGGGCCGCCCGTCCGGTCCGGCCGGACCGGACGGGCGGCCCCGTTTCGGAAGACCTCGGAAAGGAAGCCATGTCCTCGGCCCGTACCGTCCTCATCGTCGGAGGCGGCACCTCCGGAAACTCCCTCGCCGTCCTGCTGCGCCGCGCAGGCGTCGGGGTCGACCTCGTCGAGGTCTCCTCCGACTGGAACGTCCACGGCTCCGGCATCACCCTCCAGGGCAACGCCCTGCGGGTGCTGCGCGAGGTGGGCGTGTGGGAGCGGGTCCGGGAGCAGGGGTTCGGGTTCGACACCCTGGGGATGACCGCCCCGGACGGCACGGTGCTCCACGTCGCCGAGGACCTGCGCACCGGCGGCGGGGACCTCCCGGCCACCCTGGGCATGCGGCGCCCGCAGCTCCAGCGCGTCCTCACCGACGCCGTGCGCGCCTCCGGGGCCCGCGTCCGGCTGGGCTGCACCGTCGAGTCCCTGGAGCAGGACGGCGACGGGGTCGACGTCCGGTTCACCGACGGCACCGCCGGGCGCTACGACCTGGTGGTCGCCGCCGACGGCCTGAACTCCGCCACCCGCGCCATGATCGGCATCGCCGACAGGCCCGAGCCCACCGGCATGGGCATCTGGCGGGCGGCCGCCCCCCGTCCCGCCGGAGTGGAGCGCACCGACCTGGCCTACGGCGGCCCGGCCTACATCGCCGGCTACTGCCCCACCGGCGAGGACTCCCTCTACGCCTACCTCGTCGAGCCCGCCCGCGACCGGGCCGACGTCCCGCCGGAGTCCCGTGCCGAGGAGATGCGCCGCCTGGCCGCGGGCTACGGCGGCCACTGGAAGGAGATCCGCGACTCCATCACGGACCCCTCCCAGGTCAACTACACCTGGTTCCACCGCCTCCTGGTCGAGGGGCCGTGGCACCGCGGCCGGGTCGTCCTCGTCGGCGACGCCGCCCACGCCTGCCCGCCCACCCTCGCCCAGGGCGCGGCGATGTCCCTGGAGGACGCCCTCGTCCTCGCCGAGCTGCTCACCTCCCACGACGCCTGGGACGACGCCCTGCTGACCGGCTACCGGGAGCGCCGCATGCCCCGGGTGCGCATGGTCGTGGAGAACTCCGTGCAGCTCGGCGCCTGGCTGCTGGAGGGGGTCCGGGACGCGGACGTGCCCGGGCTGATCGGCCGCACCATGGCCGTGCTCGCCGAGCGTCCCTGAGGCCCGCCCGTCCCGCCGGGGTGCCGAGGGGACCGGAAACACCCCCTTGGCACCCCCCAATTTCCGTTTATCGTTCCGCCATGTTCGATTCGCGGCACATACGGACCTTCCACGAGGTGGTCCGCACCGGTTCCTACTCGGCTGCGGCACGGAACCTGGGCTACACGCAGCCCGCGATCACCCAGCAGATGAAGGCGCTGGAGCGGTCCGTGGGCACGCCGCTGTTCCTGCGGGTCGGACGGCGGATGCGGCTCACCGAGGCGGGCGAGGCGCTCTCCCGGCACAGCGCCGCCATCCTGGACAGCATGGCGGCCGCCCGGCAGCAGATGGCGGCGCTCACCGGGCTGCGCGCGGGACGGGTGCGGGTGTGCGCGTTCCCCAGCGCCGGGGCCACGCTGGTGCCCGAGGCGCTGGCCCGGCTGGCGGCCGGCCACCCCGGGGTACGGGTGGAGCTGCAGGAGAGCGAGCCCCCCGAGTCGCTGGAGCGCGTGGTGCGCGGCGAGTGCGACATCGCCCTCGCCTTCACCTACCCCGGGCTGCGCGAGCAGGTGCCCGAGGAGCTGGTGGAGGTTCCGCTGCTGGAGGACCAGCTCACCGTGCTGATGCCGGCCGGGCACCCCATGGCGCGGCGGCGGGCGGTCCGTCTCGCGGACCTGGCGGACGAGCGGTGGATCGCCGGCTGCCTGCGCTGCCGCACCAACTTCCTCCACGAGTGCGCCGAGCTGGGCTTCGCGCCGGACATCGTCTTCACCACCGACGACAACCTCGTGGTGCAGAGCCTGGTCGCCGAGGGCCTGGGCATCGCCATGATGCCGGGGCTGGTGCTGTCCTTCCTGAGGCACCGGAAGGTGACCGGGCGGGCCCTGGAGCCGGCGGCGCGGCGCCGGGTCTGCGCGTACGCGCTCCGCGAGCACCTGCGGATACCGGCCACTTCGCTGGTGCTGGAGGAGCTGAAGGCGGTGGCGGCGAACCGGGTCGGCCGCTGAGCGGCCGGACCGCGGCCCCGCCGCCCCCGGCGATCCATAAGCGGAATGTGGGGGACGGCGAAGAAATCGTCGTTGGACGTGATGGAACGGCCGCGCCAGGCTGCGGTCATGGCTGCTCCGACCTCCTCTCCCACCGCTTCCGTCACCGTCTCCGGCGCCTCTTCCGTCCCCGGCGCCGCGCCGCGGACGACCGGCCGCCTCGCCCGTCTCGTCGAGGACATCCGCGAGGTCGTGGCGCTGGGCTTGCCGCCGGACCTCACCGCGCACCTGGTCGGCGAGAGGCTGGCGCCCCATCTGGGCGCCGCGGACCTGCTCGCCGACGAGCACCGCGAGGGCGACCCGGGGCGCTACCGCCAGCACCTGCTGCACGCCGAGGCCGACGGCGGCTTCTCCGTCGTCGCCCTGGTCTGGCTGCCGGGGCAGAGCACCTCCGTCCACGACCACGTCTCCTGGTGCGTCACCGGGGTCCACGAGGGCGAGGAGCACGAGCGCCGCTACCGGCTCCTGCCCGCCGCGGGACCGGGCGGGAGGGCCCGGCTGGCCGCCACCGGCGACGTGGTGAACCCCCGGGGGGCGGTGTCCGGCTTCGCCCCGCCGGGAGACATCCACCGCGTGTGGAACGGCGGTTCCCGCAAGGCCGTCTCCCTCCACGTCTACGGCGCGGACGTCTCCCGCCTGGGCAGCAGCGTCCGCCGGGTCTACGACCTGCCGGCCGACCGCTGATGGCACTGCTCGGGGAACGGCCGCGACGGCACGCCGGGGACCGCCCCTCCCCCGCTCCCCTCGCCGCCTCCTCCGCCTCCTCCGCCTCCGCGCGGCGTCCGGCGCCCGGCGCGCTGCCCGGGCTCGCGCTCGCCGGGTGCGGCACCGCCGCGGCCTGGGGCGTGCACCTGCTGCTGCCGGGTGTCCCGGTGCTGACCGCGGCGGTCGTGCTGGGCATCGCCGCCGCGCACCTGCCGTGGACGAAACGCCTGGTGGCGGACGCCGGACGGCCGGGCCTGTCCCTGGCCGGGCGGCGGCTGATGCGGGCCGGGGTGGTCCTGCTGGGGCTGGAGCTGGGCCTGGGCGACGTACTGGGGCTGGGCTGGGCGACCGTCGGCCTGGTCCTGGTGGTCGTGGCGGCGACCTTCTCCGGCACGCTGTGGCTGGGGCGCCGGCTCGGGCTGCCCGGCGACCAGCCGCTGCTGGTCGCCGCGGGCTACTCGATCTGCGGGGCCTCCGCGATCGGCGCGGTCGGCCAGGCGCGCGGGAGCGACGAGCGGGACACGGCCGCCTCCGTCGCCCTGGTGACCCTGTGCGGCACGCTGGCCATCGCCGTCCTGCCGCTGCTCCACCACCCGCTCGGCCTGGACGCCTCCGGGTTCGGGCGGTGGGTCGGGGCCGGGGTGCACGACGTGGGCCAGGTGGTGGCGGCCGCGCAGACGGCCGGGCCGGTGGCGCTGCGCGAGGCGGTCGTGGTGAAGCTGATGCGGGTGCTGCTGCTGGCGCCGCTGGTGGCCGCGGTGGCCGTGGCGGCCGTACGGCGCGGCGGGCGGGGACGCCGGGGGGACGGCCGGGCCCCGGGCGGCGCCGTGCGGCGGCCGGCGCCGGTCCCGCTGTTCGTGGCCGGGTTCCTGGCGGCGGTCGCCGTGCGCACCGCCGGCCTGCTCCCGTCCGGTGTGCTCGGCGCCGCCGCGACCGTCAGGGAGATCGTCCTGGCCGCCGCCCTGGTGGGCCTGGGCAGCGCCGTCCACCTCCCCTCCCTCGCCCGCTCGGGCGGCCGGCTGGCCCTGCTGGGGGCCGGCGCCTGGGTGGTCGTCGCGGGGGTGTCCTACGCCGGGGTGCTCCTCACCTCCTGAGCCGTCCGGGCGCGGCGCCCGCCCCGTCCGGCGGCCCGGGCTCCCGCCCATAAAGCCGTATCCGCCGGGCAGGCGGGCAGTAGCGCGCTTGCACGGAAGGAGTACGCGATATGGCCAATATCGACCCGAATCCGCCGAACCCCATCAGCGACGCCTGGAACACGGTCGCCAGCTACTCCGCCTACCAGGACGCCCAGACCGCGGTCGACCGGCTCTCCGACGAGAGGTTCCCCGTGGAGCACATCGACATCGTCGGGTCCGACCTGCGTCTGGTCGAGCACGTCACCGGGCGGATGACCAAGGGGCGCGCGGCCGGTCTCGGCGCCGCCAGCGGCGCCTGGTTCGGTCTGTTCATCGGCCTGCTGGTGGGCCTGTTCACCCCCGGCCCCGCCTGGCTCGGGCTGATCCTCGGCGGTCTCCTCATCGGCGCGCTGTGGGGGGCGGTCTTCGGTTTCGTCGGCCACGCGGCGACCGGGGGGCACCGCGACTTCTCCTCCACCCAGACCCTGGCCGCCGCACGCTACGACGTCATCGTGCGCGGCGGGCTCGCCGACCGGGCCCGGGGCATCCTCCAGCGCGAGGGCCTGACCGGGACGGCCTGACCCCGCGCCCGGTCCCGCCGGGCCGGCCGGGGCGGCGCCCGGCGGGAGACCCGCCCGGTCCCGCCGACCGGACGTCAGACGCCGATGCCCGCCAGGACGGTGCGGGCGAGGGCCGCCGCGAACTCCTCCACGGGCTGCTCGGGGCGCTCGCCCCCCGGGAAGTCGTGGAGGAAGGCGCGCTGCGCGCAGGCCCCCAGCAGCAGGGCGGCCGCCGCGTCGGTGTCCGCGCCGGGCCGGACGCGGCCCGCCTCCCGCTCGGCCCGCAGATAGGCCGAGAGCGCCAGGAGGGGTTTGCGGGGGCCGGTGCCCAGCTCGCGCAGGGCGGCGTGGTGGCGCTTCAGCAGCCGGGGCTCGGCGTACAGGGACGCGGCGATCGGAAAGCTCGACTCGTAGAAGAGCGCGGCGCGCCGGGCGATCTCGGTGAGGTTCTCCTCGACGCTCCGCTCCCCCGGACCGGCGACCATCTCCTCCAGCAGGGGGCCCAGGCGCGGCAGCCTCTCCTCCAGCACGCGGACGAACAGCTCCTCCTTGCTCGAGAAGTGCTTGTAGAGCGCCGCCTCCGAGCAGCCCGCCGCACGGGCGATCTCCTTGGTGGTGGTCCGTGCGAGGCCGATCGTGCGCATCAGCCGTTCGGCCGCGTCGAGGATCCGGTTCCGCGTTGACATCGGGGTGAGCATTCACTCACCCTACTGGTGAGTGAATGCTCACCAACACAGGGAGGGGCCATGCGGCTCACGGTTCTGGGCGCCACGGGCGGCACCGGTCGGCAGCTCGTCCGCCAGGCGCTGGACGCCGGGCACCGGGTGACGGCGGTGGTGCGCGATCCGGCGCGGCTCGCGGTGGGTCCCGGGCCGTCCGGGTCGCTGGAGGTCGTCACCGCCGACGTCACCGACGCCAAGGCGCTGCGGCCGGCGGTGGAGGGCCGGGACGCGGTGCTCTCCGCGCTCGGCGCGGGCGGCAACAAGCAGGCCAGGGCGTTCCCGGTGGCCTCCCGGGGGACCCGTGCGGCGCTGGGCGCCATGGAGTCCTGCGGTGTGCGGCGGCTGGTCGTGGTCAGCGCCGCGCCCGTGGGCCCGGCCCCGGAGGGCGACAGCCTGTCCGGGCGGCTCGCCCACGCGGTGCTGCGGCGGGCCCTGAGCGCGGTGTACGCGGACCTGGCGGCGATGGAGGAGGCCCTCCGGAACAGCTCGGCCGAGTGGACGGTGCTGCGCCCGCCGCAGCTCGTCGACAAGCCCCTCACCGGACGGTACGAGCGGGTGCCGGGGGGTGCCGTGCCGAGGCGCCACCGCATCGCGCGGGCCGACCTGGCGCACGCGATGCTGGCGGCGCTGGACGATCCGGCGACGGTCCGGCAGGTGCTGGGCGTGGCCTCCTGACGTCTGCCCCGCCCTCGCGGTCCCGCGGGAGGGGCACGGGCTCCCGGATCCGGTCCGGCCCCGGTGCGAGCGCGCGTACGTCCCCGGCCCGAGCGGGGCGGCACGTTACTCCCGGCCCCGCGGGGCCCGCCTCACGGCTCCGGGGACGGCCCGCGCCTTTATCACGAGTGGTCGCTGTTCCTGCGACTTCCCGCCAACCTCCGGCGGCAGCCGGGGGCAGGGCGCGTGATCGGCGGGCCGCGCCCGGTGACCGGGGAGCCGGCGCCCGCCTGGGTCGGCGGCGCGGTCCGGCGGAGAGCACGATGACCGTCCGGCGCCCCTCCCCCGCCGTTCGCTTCGGCGCCAAGCGCGTCCGGCTCCGGTGGACGGCCGTCCGAAACTCGTCGCTGCCACCGCCAACGTGACCGTGTTCATGGCAACCCGCATGGCCGGTCCTGTAGTGGGTATCCGCGCGCTGTTCCGTCCCTCCCCCGAGGACACGGGGGAGGGACGGCCATGTGAACGGCGCATGAAACGATCAGGGGCGGCGCGGTGCGCCGCGCCGCCGGTGAACGATCCGTCGCAGAACGGACACGACAGGAAGGACTCGCACGGTGACGACCACCGCCACCCGGACCGACCACCCGCCGATCTACGGAAGCCTGGTCGAGGAGCTCGGCGACGTCCTCGCGGAGACGCGCGAGGTGGCCGAGCGAATACAGCGCGAGACCAGCGAGGCCCTGGACTGGAGAGACCTGGGCGCGACGCAGTACCGCCCGGAGTGAACTCCTGGCCGCGGCGGGCCGCGGCCGGGAGGATCAGGCGGTGGCCGGGAGCGGGACCAGGAAGAACTCCCGGCCGTCCCTGCCGATCACGCGCACCGGGTGCGAGGGCAGCGAGTCGAAGACGGCCGCGGCCACGGCCTCCGGTGCGTCGTCGGCGGTGAGCGGGGGGCGCAGCGCGGCGCGGATCGCCGCGCGGGACGTCTCGGACGGGGTGTCGCGGCCGGCGAGCGCGGCGCACTCGTCGATCTGCTCGTCGGTGAGGTCCGGCCCGTATCCCTTCCGGCGGGCCTCGGCCGCCACCACGGTGGCGAGCGCGGCGCGGTTGTGGTCGCGGCAGACGTCCCCGGGTGTTCCCCTGGGCTGGAAGTGTCGGGCGGTTCCTATCGAGGTCAACGGCGCCTCCGTGAAGATCCGTGCGGTGAGCGGGCGGCGGACGCCCCGAGCCGGGGTGTCCGGGGACGCATGACGCGGCACCCGGCGCCTGCCGTGGCGCCGCAGGCCCGCGACCTGGACTGATTCCAGGTTATCGGAGGGGACTGACAGTCCCGGGTGCGTCGCGCGCCGCCCTGTGGGACCCCGGTGCCGTCCCGGCTCTCCCCGGCGCGGCGGGAGCGGCGCGAGGATGACGGGGAGGGACGAGGAAGAGACGCGGGAGGGCCGAAGAGGCGGAGGGCCCCGGTCGAGACGGGGGAGAACTCGACCGGGGCCGATCGGAGGGTGCGGTGACACGGTGGCTCGCGCCTCCTCGGCGGCGGCACCGCGGAACGTCGGCGGCTGCGGTCGCGCCCTGCGGGCCGGGGGAAGAGCCCGGGGGACCGGTTTCCGACCTTCGGCACCCACCTCTGCTTCAATCTTAAACCACCCATCGGGAACCCGCCGTCCGGGGGACGCTCTCGCCGGGACCTCGCCGGGAAACTTTCCCGGGTGGTCCGGCAGGGTCTGGGTAGCCGAGCATCATGAGGACGAACCGCCCCATTTCCCCCCTACTTCGAGGACGGCGGGCGGGCCTGCTGTGGGCTGTCCTGCTCGCCGTCGCCACCGCTCTGACCGGCCCGGCGGGCAGCGCCCGGGCCGCCACCGATCTCGACCGGGTCGCCGCCTCCCTGCGGGACGACCCCGTCTACGTCGACCCCGCCGCGTCGGACAAGCTCTCCGGTTCCGAGGCCGCGCGCCTCACCGAGCAGATCCGGGACGGCGACGTGCCGGTCTACATCGCCGTCCTGCCCGACGACTCCTCCTACGGAGGCGATGCCGTCTTCGACCGGCTGCGCTCCGAGGTGGGCCGCCCCGGCGTGTACGCCGTCGCGCTCGGCTCGCGTTTCGGAGCGGCGTCCGACGCCTCGGTCCTGCGCGGCTCGACGGCCTCCGCGCTCGCCGAACAGAACCTCCGCGAGCACTCGGACCGGCCCTACGCCATCCTCAGCGGCTTCGTCACCGACGTGCAGTCGGCCGCACAGGGCGGCGGGGGCGATGGGGGCGGCCAGGGCCAGGACCGGGGCGGCGGTTCGGGCGCCGGCGTGCTGGTGGGCTTCCTGGTGGTCCTGGGCGTCCTCGTCTCCGGCGTCCTGCTGGTGACGCGGAGCTCGCGCAAGCGGCAGCGCCGGGAGGAGCAGGCCCAGCTGGAGCAGGTGAGGTCGGCGGTCCAGGAGGACATCACCTCCTACGGCGAGGCCCTGGACCGGCTGGACTTCTCCCCCTCCGCCCCCGGCGTCACCCCGGAGATGCTCGACGACTACCGGCGGGCGCTGGACGCGTACGAGGAGGCCAAGGAGGCGTCCGCGGCGGCCCGGCGCCCCGAGGACGTCAAGGCCGTGACCCATGCGCTGGAGGAGGGCAGGTTCGCCCTGGCCGTGCTGGAGGCCCGGCGCGAGGGGCGGGAGCTGCCCGAGCGGCGGCCGCCGTGCTTCTTCGACCCGCGGCACGGCCCGTCGGTGCGGGACGTGGAGTGGACGCCCCCGGGGGGCTCCCCGCGCGAGGTGCCGGTCTGCGCCGCCGACGCCACCCGGATGGAAGACGGCCTGGACCCGGCCGTGCGGACCGTCCCCTCGGCGACCGGCGAGCGGGTCCCGTACTGGGACGCGGGACCGGCCTACGGGCCGTGGATGGGGGGCTACTTCGGCGGCTACGGCTCGATGCTGCTGCCGGGCCTGCTGTTCGGGACGATGCTGGGCAGCAGCATGGGCGGCTGGGGCTACGGCTACGGCCCCGGCTGGGGTTACGGCGGCGAGGAGGGCTACTCCGGCGGCGGGGACTTCGGAGGCGGCTTCGGCGGCGGTGACTTCGGAGGCGGCTTCGGCGGGGGCGACTTCGGAGGCGGCGGGGACTTCTGAGCCGTCGCGGGAACAGGGGCGGAAAGAGGGAGGAGCCCGGCACCCCACGGTGCCGGGCTCCTCCCCTTCCGTTCTCCCGCCCCCGTGGCGGCTCCGGGCCCCGCGCGCTCCCGCTCCTCCCCCGGCCGCCCCGGCGTCCGCTCAGGCCGTGCGGCGGCGGAAGAGCGCCGCGGACGCCGCCACCGAGACGGCGAGGATGCCCGCGCACCAGGCCAGTGCCAGCCAGGGGGCGTCGCCGACGGGCTGGTCCAGCAGCAGTCCGCGCAGTGCCTCGATGACGGGGGTGACCGGCTGGTTCTCGGCGAATCCGTGGAGCCAGCCCGGCATGGTCTCCACGGGCACGAAGGCGCTGCTCGGGTAGGGCAGGAACAGCACGAGGAAGGTGAAGCCGCTCGCCGCCTCGGGGGACTTCGCCAGCAGGCCGACCGCCGCGGACAGCCAGGAGAAGGCCAGGACGTAGGCCGCCAGGACGCCCGCCGCGGCCGCCCAGTCCGCGGGCCCCGCGTCCGGCCGGAAGCCGATCAGGAAGGCGACGGCGAACACCACGGCGGTGGCGACGGCGTTGCGCGCGACACTGGCCGCCACGTGGCCGGTGAGGACGGAGGTGCCGCCGACGTCCAGGGAGCGGAAGCGGTCGACGATCCCCTCGGCCATGTCGCCGCTGACGCCGACGGCCGTCGCGGCGGCCCCGTATCCGGCGCACAGCACCAGCACCCCGGGAACGACATAGGTGACGTACGCGGTGCCGGTGTCGATCGCTCCCCCGAAGAAGTAGACGAACACCAGCATCAGCATCACGGGCAGGATCAGCGAGGTGAGCAGCGCGTCGACGTTGCGCGCGGACAGCCTCGTGCAGCGGACGGTCATGGCCAGGGCGTTGGTCATGCCCTGCGCCGGGGAACCGGGCGCGGTGGTCTCCCGCACGGCGGCGCGGGGGGCGGCGGCGTCAGACACGGGAGGTCTCCTCACGGGTGGTCGCGGGGCTCGCGGGGCTCACGGGGTTCTCGGGGGCGTCGGCGCGGTGGGTGGCGGTGCGGCCGGTGAGGGCCAGGAAGACGTCGTCGAGGGTGGCCTCGTGCACGGCGAACCGGTCCACCGCCCCGCGCTCCGGGTCCACCTCGTCCAGCAGCGCCCGCACCTGCGCCGCGCTCCCGTCGGTGGGCACTCCCAGCAGCAGGCGGTCCGGGTCGCGGAGCACCGCGGCACCGCCGAGCCGCTCCGCGACCCGGGCGTACGCGAGGGGGTCGGCGAGCGTGAGGTCCAGGCGCCGGCCGGCGACGCGCTGCTTGAGGTCCGCCGGGGCGCCCTCGGCGACCACCCGGCCGGCGTCGAGGAGCGCGACACGACCGGCGAGCCGGTCGGCCTCCTCCAGGTACTGCGTGGTGAGGAAGACCGTCGTGCCGGATCCGGCGAGTGCGGCGACGAGTTCCCACATGCTCTGGCGGCTGCGCGGGTCGAGGCCGGTGGTGGGCTCGTCGAGGAAGAGCACCTCGGGCCGGCCGACGAGGCTCGCCGCGATGTCCAGGCGGCGGCGCATCCCGCCGGAGTAGGTGCCGACCCTGCGGCGGGCGGCGCCGGCGAGGTCGAACCGCTCCAGCAGTTCCCGGGCGCGCTCGCGGGCCCCGCGCCGGGACAGCCCGCTCAGCCGGGCCATCATCCTCAGGTTCTCCTCGCCGGTCTGCTCCCCGTCGAGCGCCGCGTACTGGCCGGTCAGGCTGATGCGGCGGCGGACGGCGCGCCGGTCGCGCACCACGTCGAAACCCGCCACGCGGACGCGTCCGGCGTCGGCCCGCACCAGCGTGGACAGGATGCGCACGGTCGTGGTCTTGCCCGCGCCGTTGGGACCGAGCAGTGAGAACACGGTGCCGCGCGGCACGCTCAGGTCGACTCCGGCCAGGACCTTCACCTGCCCGTAGGACTTCTCCAGGCCGGTCGTCTCGACCGCCGTCTCGTCCGCCATGCGGACCTCCCCCTCTTCTTCTGCGTATCACGTACGCGCTTCTGCGTATCTCATACGCGCTACTGTGTAAGGTATACGCAGACCTAGGATGGCAGTCAACCCCGGCCGAGGATCAGGAGCGCGGAGACGATGGCGAAGGACAGCGGCACCGGCCTGCCCCCGGGTGTCGAAACCGCCTGGGGCCTGCGCGAACGCCCCGGAAAGGGCCCCAGGCCCGGGCTGAGCGTGAGCCGGATCGTCGACGCCGCCGTCGATCTCGCCAACGCCGAGGGACTGCCGGCGGTCTCCATGGGCCGCGTCGCCTCGGCCCTCGGCGTCTCCACGATGTCCCTGTACCGGTACGTGTCGTCCAAGGACGAACTGCTGGTCCTGATGCAGGAGGCGGCCTACGGGCTGCCCCCGGAGGGCCCCGCGCCGGAGGAGGGCTGGCGGGTCGCCCTGGCGCACTGGGCCCGGGCACAGCGCGACGTGCTGTACGGCAACCTGTGGATCCTGCGCATCCCCATCGCCTCCCCTCCCACCACGCCCCATGCGCTCGCCTGGATGGAGCGGGGCCTGGTCTGCCTGCGGGGCACCGGTCTGGAAGAGGGCGAGAAGCTGCAGGTCATCCTGCTGGTCAGCGGATTCGTGCGGAACGAGGCCATGCTGGCGGCGGACCTCGAGTCCACGTCCCGGGCCTCGGGCAGAACCGCCCAGGAGACGATGGCCGCCTACACCGGGCTGCTGGGCAGGCTGGCCGACCCGCAGCGCTTCCCGGAGATCAACGAGGTCCTGAAGTCGGGAGCCATGACCGAGGAGGGCCCTCCCGACGGGGAGTTCGCCTTCGGCCTGGAACGGCTGCTGGACGGCATCGAGGTGCTGATCCGGTCGCGGAACGCGCCGGGCCGCTGACACCCGCGGTGCCGGCGGCCCGGCGCGTGCACGGCGGCGTCAGCGCGGCCGGCTCTCCAGCCAGACGGCGGTGTCGGGCGGCAGCACGCCCCCGGCCGGTCCTCCGCCGCACTCCCCGCTGGCCAGCAGGGGCTCGGCGGACGGCGGCAGGGGCAGCGGGGCGCCGGAGAGGTTGACCCGGCACTCCAGGGCCCCCTTGCGGAAGGCCAGCTCGCCCTCCCGGGAGGGCAGCCAGGCGAAGCCCTCGTCCCCGGTGAAGGAGCGGCGGATCTTCAGTGCCGCCCGGTACAGCTCCAGGAAGGAGTCCGGCCGGCCGGTCTGGGCCTCGACGGAGTACTCGCCCCAGCCCTCGGGCTGCGGCAGCCAGCTCCCGCCCGGGCCGAACCCGTACGACGGGCCGGACCGCTCCCAGGGAATCGGCACGCGGCAGCCGTCCCGGCCCTTGCGGGCGCGGCCGGTCCGCTCCCACATCGGGTCGCGCAGCGCCTCCCGCGGCAGGTCGGCCACCTCCGGCAGGCCCAGCTCCTCTCCCTGGTAGAGGTACGTGGTGCCGGGCAGCGCCAGGGTCAGCAGGGCGGCGGCCCGGGCGCGGCGGCGGCCGAGCTCCTCGTCGGCGGCGGGCTCGCGGCCGTCCGACATCAGCCAGGCGACCGTGTCGGCTCCCTCGGGCAGCGCGTAGCGGCTGAGGTGGCGCACCACGTCGTGGTTGGACAGCACCCAGGTGGGCAGCGCGCCGACCGAGCGGGCGCCGTCCAGGGAGGCGTCGACGACCCGGCGGAGGGCGGCGGCGTTCCACGGGCAGCGCAGGTAGGGGAAGTTGAACGCCTGGTGGAGCTCGTCGGGCCGGGTGTAGAGCGGCAGCCTGGCCTCGCTGACACCCGCTTCGGCGACGGCGATGCGGGGCGGGTCGTACTCGTCCAGGACCCTCCGCCAGGCGCGGTGGATGTCGTGGACCTCGTCCCGGTCCCAGAAGGGGTGGTCGTGACCCTCGGGCGGGGCGTTGAGCGGGGCGGAGTCGCTGCCGCGGGTGTCGCGCAGCGGAGGGGTGAGGTCCTTGCGCATCCCGTGCGCCACGTCGACGCGGAAGCCGTCGACGCCCAGGTCCAGCCAGAACCGCAGGATGCTCTCGAACTCCGCGAGGACCTCGGGGTTCTCCCAGTTCAGGTCGGGCTGCTCGGCGGCGAAGATGTGCATGTACCACTGGCCGTCCGGCACCCGGGTCCAGGCCGGGCCGCCGAACTTGGACTGCCAGTCCGAGGGCGGCTCGCCGCCGTCCGGTCCCCTGCCGTCCCGGAAGACGAACCGGTCGCGGGCCGGCGAGCCCGGCGGGGAGGCCAGGGCCTCGGCGAACCAGGGGTGCTCGCTGGAGCAGTGGTTGGGGACGATGTCCACGACGACCCGCAGGCCGAGGGCGTGGGCGCGGTCGAGGAGTTCGCGGAAGTCGTCCAGGGTCCCGTGGCGCGGGTCGACGTCGCGGTAGTCGCTCACGTCGTAGCCGCCGTCGGCCCAGGGCGAGCGGTAGAAGGGGGTCAGCCACACGGCGTCCGCGCCCAGCTCGGCGACGTGGCCCAGACGGTCGGTGACGCCCCGCAGGTCGCCCATGCCGTCCCCGTCGGCGTCGGCGAAGCTGGGCACGTATATCTGGTAGACGACCGATTCCCGCCACCAGTCGGCGTTGCCTCGGGACGTGTTGTGCGTCACGGGAGCCCCTCGCGCTTGTTCGTACGACAGACCGCATTATTGGACCGCCGCGTCGCCCACGGTCAAGAAATGCCCAGAAGATGAGCACGTGACATATGCCATGTCCGGTCACGGCCGCTGATGACCGGCGATCCGGATATCTCATCCCAAATCCCCATGGAACACCGGCGCCCGCACCCGGTTCCGCCGCGGCCGGGGGGCGCCGGCGACCGTCCCGCGCACCGCCTCCGGGGCGCTGGAGGGCCACCCACGTGGCGCCGCCGTCCCGCCGTTGCCTAGCGTTGTCCCCATGATCCGAACCGTAGCCGCCGCGCAACAGCCGACCGGCGGAATAGCAGGCTGGGCCACGAGCATGATGGAGACCCTCGGCGCCCCGGGGGCCGGCCTGGCCATCGCCCTGGAGAACCTCTTCCCTCCCCTGCCCAGCGAGGTGATCCTGCCGCTCGCCGGCTTCACCGCGAGCCGGGGCGACATGAACCTGTACGCAGCCGTGGTGTGGACCACGATCGGCTCGGTGGTCGGGGCGCTCGCCCTGTACTGGGTGGGCGCCCTCCTGGGCCGGGACCGGACCCTGGCCATCGCGGCGAAACTGCCGCTGGTGAAGGTCGAGGACATCGAGAAGACGGAGGCGTGGTTCTCCCGGCACGGCACCAAGGCGGTCTTCTTCGGGCGGATGATCCCGATCTTCCGCAGCCTGATCTCGGTTCCCGCGGGCGTCGAGCGCATGCCGGTGACGACCTTCCTGGTCCTCACCTCCCTCGGCAGCCTGCTGTGGAACACCGTCTTCGTGCTCGCCGGCTACCTGCTCGGGGAGAACTGGCACACCGTCTCGGACTACGTCTCGATGTACTCCAAGGGCGTGCTGGCCGTCGTCGCCCTGGTGCTCGTGGGCTTCGTCGTCCGCCGTCTGATGAGACCCGGCAACGGCACCCGGCGGGCCTCGCGCCGCGAACGGGAGCGGTGACCGGCGGGGCCCGCGGCGGACGGACGGGGCCCGCGGCGGCCGTCCGCCGCGGGCCCCGTCAGGTGCGCCCCTCCTGTTCCTGGGCCCGTTCGAGGGCGGGCGGGGCCGCCGCCCACCCGGCTCGCACCACCGGGAATCCGGCGTTCTCGTAGGCGTCGCAGACCTGCTCGTCGTCGTCGACCACCAGGGCGACGGCGCGGTCCCGGGCCAGGCGCCGCAGCAGCTCCGGCTTGGTGACGCGGGCGGGACGGCGGTCGCCTCCGCCGCGCATCAGCAGCCGTCCGGCGGGCAGGCCGTGCCGGTCCAGCCACCGGAGGGTGTCGTGGCGGCAGCGCTCCGGGCGTCCGGTCACGTAGACCACTTCGTGCTCCTCCGCGCTCTCCAGCGCCAGGGCCACGCCCTCCGCCAGCGGCGGGTCCCGGGGGGCGGCGGCGAAGAAGGCGTCCCAGTCGCGGGGACGGCCCTCGATGTGGTGCAGACGGTGGCGGACGTCGGCGAGCGTTCCGTCCAGGTCGAACACCGCCAGGGAGCGGTGCGTCATCGGCCACCTCCTGAGGGGACGCCGGTCGGCACGGCGCCGGCACCATGGTCGCACCCCTCCCCGCCGGCGCGCCGCCCCGGTCCTCAGCCCTCCGGGGAGCCGTGCACCCACCAGCGCAGCGCCCTGGTGGCCAGGTCGGGCGGCACTTCGTGGCCGCCGCCGAACTCCCGGTAGGCGACGTCGTAGCCGTCCCGCTCCAGTTCCGGGACGATGCGGCGGCTGCACCGGGCGACCGGCAGGACGCGGTCCTCCCTGCCGTGGCAGACGAAGATCCGGGGACGCCCGTGGCGGACCACCGGCGCCATGAAGCCGGGCGAGAAGGCGAGCACCGCGCCGAACAGGTCGCCGTTGGCCAGGCCCAGGGACAGCGCGTAGGAGGCGCCGTCGGAGAACCCGGCCACCGCCACCCCGTCCGGACGCACCGGGAGCCGCCGGAAGACGTCCCGCAGCGCGGCGTCCAGCCGGGCCACGTCCGGGCCGTACCCGCCGCGGACCACGTCCCAGGTCGAGTCGGTCGCCTGGGGCGCGAGCAGCAGCAGCGCGTCGGAGCCGGCCTGCGGGAGCAGCCAGTCCAGCGCCCGCTCCGCCGATCCCCCGGCCCCGTGCAGCGCCACCAGCAGCCAGTACGGTCCCCCCGCTCCGGGCCCCTCCGCGGCCGGGGGCACGCGCAGCAGCCCCTGCCCGTCCATCCGGTAGGTGCCCGGCTCCGTCACGGCGGTGACGGAGCCGGACGGGCGGGCGGTGAGCCGGCCGTGCCGCTCGTTCTCCTCCACCACCGGATGGGGGTGGGCGCTCTCGGGGACCGGCGTCCCCTCCGGCCCGGTCATCGCTCTCCTCCTTCCGCTCCTCCGGTCTGGCGCACGGTGCGCGGTTCAGCGGGCGCGGAGCCGCCGGCCGACGCCCAGGGCCGTGCCGGTCAGCAGCGCAGCGGTGGCCAGCCGCCGCACGGCGGTGCGCCGCCGTCCGTGCCAGCCGCCGTGCACCGCGCCCTCGCCGGGGGCCGGCACGTGCAGGTTGCCGTGGCCGGCCGGGCCGGGCTCCCTGCGGGAGAGGTGCGTCCGGTCGGCCTGGACGGCCATCGCCTTCTCCGCCGCCCCCGGGGCGGTCCTCGCCTCCATCACGAGCTGCCGGCCCGCCGGGCCGACCACGACCTCCCGGCGCGGGGACCGGACCACGCGGACGACGGCGCGGGCGACGCGTTCGGGGCTGTAGACCGGCGGCATGGCCACCGGCCTGCGCCCGGTGTAGTTGGCCGCGTGGTCGAAGAGCGGGGTGTCGACCGTGGCCGGGAGGACGGTGCACACCCTGATCCCCCGCTCCCCGGCCAGCCACAGTTCCTGGCGGAGGCTGGTGCCCAGCGCCCGGACGGCGGCCTTCGACATGCCGTAGGCGTGGGTGTAGGGCTGGGGGAGGGCGGCGACGACGGACGAGACGTTCACCAGCGTTCCCCGCCCCTGCTCGCGCATCACCCCGAGCGCCGCCCGGGCGCCGTGGACGTACCCCATGACGTTGACGTCGACGACCTTGCGGAAGTCCTCCAGCGGGACCTCCTGGAAGGGGCCGAAGACGGTGACGGCGGCGTTGTTGACCCACACGTCGAGCCGCCCGAAGTGCTCCACCGCGCGCCGGGCGAGGTTCTGGACCGCCGCCGGGTCGGTGACGTCGGCGGGCACCACCAGGGTCCGCGCGCCCCGGTGCCCCCCGCAGGCGCGCGCGACCGCCTCCAGCGCCTCCTCCCGGCGCGCGGCCAGCACCACCGCGCACCCCTTGCGGGCGAACGCCAGGGCGGTGGCGCGCCCGATGCCGCTCGACGCCCCGGTCACGACCACCACGGAACCGCGTACGCGCATCTGCCGATCTCCTCGTTCGGGCTCGCTCGGGCCGGTCCGGGCGGTTCGGGCCCGCCCGGCCGCTCGCGCTCCCCGGACCCTCCGGGGGTTCCGGACGGGACGGTGCCCGCCGTCCGGCGGCAAGTACCCGGGCCGGGGCCGCGCATGCCCCCGCCGCCCGGGGGTACGCACCCCGCATGGCCGAGACGAACAAGGACAAAACCCCCGAAGAGCCGGCAGGGAACGAGACGGCACGGGAGTTCCGGGAGGCCGAGCGGCGGCGCGAGCAGGCCCGCCCGTTCGACTACCCCTACCCGGAGCGCCGCGCCAACGTACGGGCCAGGCGCCGCATCAGCCGCGAGGAGGCGGACGCGGACATGCCGCCCGGCCTGTCCGGCAGCTACGGCACCACCGGCGGCGGACAGCCCGCCGGCCCGGCCCGTGCCCGGCCGGGCAGGTCGGTGGTGGACGAGGACCCCTCGGGCACCGTCGACGAGAACGGCCCTTCCGGCACCTCAGGGGCCTCCGGGACTTCCGGAGACGACGGCGGGAGCACCGGCCGGTAGGAGCACGGCCGGAGGACCGCCGTGCGCGGCCTCCGGGCCCCTGGCCCCGCGCGTTTCGGCCCGGACGCCCCGGGCACGAGCGCCGCATGGATTCCCCCCGCTGCCCCTTGACCGACAGCACCCCGTCCCTCCTCGCGCAGGGGTACGCCTGGCTGCCCGACCGCGTGCGGCGCGCCGCGGAGCCCTTCGTCCGCGCCCGGCTGGCGGGCCGGCACGCGGTGGCCCTGCGCGGTCCCGAGGCGGTGCGGTTCCTCTACGACGAGCGTCACGTGCGGCGGCACCGCGCCCTTCCCGAACCGGTGAAGAGCACCCTGTTCGGGCACGGCGCGGTGCACACCCTCGACGGGCAGGCGCACCGGGTTCGCAAGGCGATGTTCCTGTCGCTGCTCACCGACCCCGGCCGCGTCGCCGCGCTGACCGACCGCACGGCCGAGGCGTGGGACGAGGCGGTGGAGCGCTGGGAGAGGCAGCCGCGCGTGGTGCTGTTCGACGAGGCGAGCCGGGTCATCGCGCGGGGTGTCTGCCGGTGGGCCGGGGTGCCCCTGGACGACGCCGGGGCGGAGCCGGTGGCCCGCGACCTGGTGGCCATGGTCGACGGCTTCGCCACCCCGGGACCGCGCCACTGGCGGGCCCGGGCGGCGCGTCGCCGCCGGGAGGCGTGGCTGGCCCGTCTGGTGGAGGGGGTGCGCGACGGCTCGGCGGACGTGCCGGCCGGTTCGGCGGTGGAGGCGGTGGCCTCCCACCGCGACGTCGACGGCGAGGTGCTGGACCCCCGGACGGCCGCGGTCGAGCTCCTCAACATCCTGCGCCCCACCACCGCGGTCTGCTGGTTCGTCGCCTTCGCCGCGCACGCGCTGCACCGGTGGCCCGGGAACCGGGCGCGGCTGCGGGACGACGACGGCGCGTACGCGGAGGCGTTCGTCCACGAGGTCCGCCGCTTCTACCCGTTCGCGCCGTTCATCGGGGGCCGGGCGGTCACGGACCTGACGTGGCGGGGCGAGGCCGTCCCCTCCGGCGCCCTCGTCCTCCTCGACCTGTACGGGCAGAACCACGACCCCGATCTGTGGAAGGAGCCCTACGCCTTCGATCCGCGGCGCTTCCTCGACCGGCCTCCGGGCCGGGACGAGCTGGTGCCGCAGGGCGGCGGCGACCGGGCCCTCAACCACCGCTGCCCGGGCGAGGACGTCACCGTGTCGCTGCTGAAGGCGCTCTCCACGCGGCTGGCGCGCCTGGAGTACGAGGTGCCCGCGCAGGACCTGTCGATCCCGCTGCGGCGCGTACCGGCCCGCCCCCGCAGCGGTGTCGTCCTCACCGGGGTGCGGCACCCGTCCGCGGACTGACCCCGGGCCGCGCCGCTCAGGGCGCGTCGTCCGGCCGGACGTCGAAGCCGCCGCGGCCGTCGATGCGCACCTGCCACACCGCGTCGAAGCCGTCCGAGCGGCGTGGCCTGCGCAGTCTCCGCAGCGTGTCGAAGAAGCCCGCGTCGGGCACCCGTTCCCGGCCCCGGCGGGCGGCGTTGCGCGCCAGGGCGTCCGGCACGTCCGGCGGGAACCAGTACGCCACCACCCGCGCCCCGTGGGCACGCCCCGCGGCGATCAGCGGCGCCCACTCCAGCGGCGAGGGGTTGGTGTTGTCCACGACCACCGACCGCCCCCGTTCCAGCGCCTCCTCCACCAGGCGCATCTGCCGCCGCTGCTTGTGCCGGGCGGAGCGCGGGAAGAGGTCCTTGCTGACCACGGTGTGGGTTCCGGCGAACCGCCGGGCGCGGAAGGTGGACTTCCCCGACGCCTGGAGGCCCACGAGCACGGCCAGCTCCGGCACGGCCGGCCCCGGCGGTGCCTCCGCCGGGGCACCGGCCCCGGGCGGCCGTGTCACGGAACCTCCCTCAGCCCTCGGCCTTCTGCTGGGTCAGGCTCCAGGCGTACTGCAGCCAGTCGGAGAGGGCCACCGCGCTCAGGCACGAGACGACCAGGCGGGTGGCGCGCGGGGCGGCGGCGTACCCCATGGTGAGCCCGCTCGCGACCCACATCGCGACACAGAAGGGACAGGCCAGCAGCTCCCCGACCGACCTGTGCAGTCCGTGGCCGCGGGGCTCGTCCATGACCTCGGCGCCGTGGAGGCTGCCCGCCCGCCGTGTGAAGGGGGCGCGCAGGAAGCTGGTCACCTTGTCCTTGGTGATCAGGCGGGAACTGCGGTAGGTGGCCACTCCCATCAGGAGCAGGTCCAGCGGCGGGATCCGCTCGGGCAGCTGCCGTCCCGACGCCCGCGTCCGCCAGGCGAACACTCCGACGCCGGTCGCGTAGACGCCCGCCAGCGTGGCCAGGCCGCGGAGCGAGACCTCCCCGCCCTCGGAGTACTCGTCCGCGCCGGTGGCACGGCCGACGGTCTCGGCGGCCTGCTCCATCGCACCGCTCATCGGCGTCTCTCCTCGTCCTGGATGTCGTACTGGATGTCGTGCCGGATGTCGTCCTGGGTGTCGTGCCGGGCGCCGTGCCGTCTCCGGGTGCCGCCGGACGCCGCCCGGGTCCGCGCCGCGGGGTCCGCTTCTTCGGCGGCCGGGGTCAGGGCCTGGGGTTCGTGCGCCGCCACCGGGGTTTCGCGTCCGGTCCCCTGCGCCCCGCCACCGAGGCGCACCGCGGGCAGACGCGCTGGACGCGGTCGGCCGCGCCGCCCGACGCCGGGAGGACGTCGGACCAGGTCACGTGCGGGAAGCGGCCGAGCCGGGAACGGCTGAGGGACAACCCGCACACGGTCTGGTTCATGCCCTGTTCCCACGCGTGCACCTCGCCCGCGGGCAGCCGGACGTTGTCGTCCTCGTCGGTCCACTGGCCCGACGCCGCGACCGCGTAGCGCTTCCGTACTGACACGGATGACGGAGTTCCCCCTGTACAGGCGTCCACACCCCCGGCGGCCGGATCTCCACGGCCCGTGGGGCCTCCGGTTCCGGGGCGCCGTTCCCGGGCGGCGGGTGGTCCGGACGCGTACCGACCGCGCCCGCTCCCCGCCGCGGCTCCACGGTGTCCGTCCGCACGGCGGGCCCGCGCCGCGCTCACACGGCGCGGACGTGCGCCGCCCGCCGCCCGGGGTGGCCTCCGGCGCCCGCCGGGGGACTCTCCGAGGTCCCCGCGGCCCCGCCGCCGTCCCCTCCCCGGCGGCGGGCGCGAACGGACCGGCCGGCGCGGCGCCCCGTCCGGGGCTCCGTCACGGCTCGTCGCGCCGGTGGAGCCTGCCGCCGGCGCGGAACGCGTGGATGGCGTGCCCCTGGTCGCCGGCGGTCTGCATCACCTGCTCCCAGCTCAGGGCCCGCGCTCCCGTGGCGAACAGCGGGCCGGTCTCCCGGTCGCCGACCAGCCGGGCCAGCATCCGCACGGCCCGCTCGCTGAGGACGCCCTCGCCCTCGGGCACCGCCCTGCCGCAGACGCCGGTCACCCGTCCCGCCGCGAGGTCCACGTCCCCGATCTCCATCGAGAGCAGGTCCAGGACCCGCAGTTCGCCCTCCCACAGCAGCAGCCACAGCGTCCGGTGGGCCATGTCGATGGAGTCGTCGGCGAGCAGCTCGTCGAGCCGCTCGGGGGTGATGCGTTCGTCCGTGAGTGTCATGGCCCGGCAGTATTCCGCCCGGACGCGGCGGACGATAGGGGTAGGAGGGACCCTTCCCGTAAACGGCACTCCGCGCCGCGGCCCGCCGGATGGGCGGTGCGGGCCGCGGCGCGGGGGTCTTCCGCGTGAACTGCCGTGTCAGCAGGTCAGGTTGTCACCCGGGGTGGTGCCGAGGATCTGGACGAACCGCTTGTAGGTGTCGACCCGGCTCTGCACCTGGGCGGGGTTCCGGCCGCCGCACTCCAGGGCTCCGTTGATGCTGCGGATGGTCTCGCCGAAGCCGGGCCCGTTGACCATCGCGTTGTGCGGGGTCATGGTGCCCGGGCCGCTCTGGGTGTTCCAGTACCACAGGGCGGTCTTCCAGGCGACCGCGGCGTCCCGCTCCACCAGGTGGGGGTTGCGGAGCAGGTCGATGCCCAGGGCGTCGCCCGCCGCCTTGTAGTTGAAGTTCCAGCTCAGCTGGATCGGGCCGCGGCCGTAGTAGGCGGCCTGGCCGGCGGGGCAGCCGTACGGCTGGCTGCTGTCGCAGTAGTGGGGGTAGTTGGCGGTGTTCTGCTCCACGATGTGGACCAGGCCGCCGGTCTCGTGGCTGACGTTGGCGAGGAAGGCGGCGGCCTCCCTCTTCTTCACCGTGTCGCTGCCGGTGTTGGCGAAGGCCGGGTAGGCGCTCAGCGCGGCCTTCAGTCCCTGGTAGGTGTAGAAGGAGTTCCGGTTCGGGAACATCTGCTTGAACTGCGCCTCGCCGACCACGAACCCCGAGGGGTCGGGGTTGGTGGGCGGGGTGGTGCCGCCGCCGCAGGCGCCCTGGTCCTTCCAGACACCGGAGGTGCCGGGGGGGACCTCGTTCTGGGTCCACCACTGGGCGGTCCAGTTGCGGCCGTTGTGGGAGACGGTGTCGCCGTTCCAGTAGACCGCCGAGGAGTTCCAGGGAGTCGCGCACTCGGCCGCGGACGCGGTGTTCGCGGGTATGACGACCGCCAGGGCGCCTGCCAGCGTGGCCGCGGCGGCACCCGCCATGACGCGAAGTCGTTGCACCTGAACATCCCTTCGGATGTGGGGGGTTGGTCGGGAATACTCAAGCGCTTTTGGTATGGACCAGTCAAGGTATAGACCAAGACAGTCGACGGTCGCCCGCCCCGGCAGCGGCTCCACGCCGCACGGGGGCCCGCCCGGGTCCCGGACGGAAGCGGAAGGCGGCGAAGAAGAAGCGGAGGGAGGGGGAAGAGGGGCGGGACGGTGGACCGCCGTCGAGGCCTCCTGCGGCACCCCGTCCGGGTCGCGCTCCCATGGGCGGTGGCCCGCCGTACGACGGACCACCGGCGCCCCCGGCGGCTCCGCGCACCGAAGAGGAGGGCCGGGAAAGACGGCCGGCGTCATGAGGCGAATGCCGGCCACCACTATCGTATGGCTTACGGCTTCACCCGAATGCCGGTACTCCGGTCGGGCGTCGCCTTCGTTGTTGTGGACGTGACTCCACCAGATCCGCTTTCCACATCCGCGCCCCGTCGCTCCCGGTGGGGCTGCCGTGAATGACCAAGGGCAGTACTTCGATCCGTACGGCGTGCCGCCGGACGGGGACCCCGGCGGGTGGGGCACCGCCCACCCCGAGTTCGGCCAGGGCCCCGCCCCCGACCAGCGGTCTCCCGCCTCCCCCGAGGTGGACCTCCTGGACCCCTCATGGGACTTCGAGGCCGAACTGGCCCAGCTGCTGCGGGACTCCGGCCGGCCCCAGCCCCCTCCCCCGTCGGCGGCGCCCGCGGATCCGGGGGACGGCGTGGACGAGGCCACCCGGGTGCTGCGCCGCCTCGACAGGAACGGGGAACCGGTCGTACCGGACGAGGAGTTCGAGGCCCCCCCGGCCCGCTCCGCTCAGCGCTCGCAGGCCGACCGCCGGCACCGCCGCCGTCGCCGCAGGCCCCCCCGGCCCGAGCTGTCGTGGCTGCACGTGTTCAGCTTCTCCGTCGCGGCGCTGACGGCCTGTCTGGTGGCGATGGTGAGTGTGCTCGGGGGAATGGCCTCCTACGACCCCCTGCGCCACCTGGCCGGTCTGAGCGTGCCCGACGATCTCGCGCGGTGGTGGCCCCTGCTGGTCTACGGGCCCTGGCTGACCGCCTCGCTGTCGATCCTGCGCGCCACCGTCCTGCGGCGGCGCGTCCGGCACTCCTGGGCCGTGGTGGTCCTCTTCTCGACCGTCGCGGTGGTGCTGTGCGTCGCCCATGCCCCCAGGACCCTGTCCGGGGTGGCGGTCGCCGGACTTCCCCCCATCACCGCCCTGGCCTGCTTCCACCAGCTCGTGGGGCAGATCACCCTCACCCAGCCGCGGCACGCCCTGCCCCGCCGGCCCGGGCAGTCCGCCCCGCCGCAGCCGCAGGAGCAGCAGCGCGAGGGGCTGCTCCGCCGGCGCGCCACGCGCCACGGGGGCGGCCGGGGCTGACCGCGGCGCACCGCGCGCGGAGCTCCTCGCGACCGGACCCGGCCGGACGACCCGCATGGTCGTCCGGCCGGGTCCGTCGTGCTCCGGCGCCGGCCGTCACCGGCCCCGGTCGGCCCGCAGGCTCTCCGGCGGCCCCAGGTAGCTCGGCTCCAGGCCCCCGGTGTCCACGACGATCTTCTGCACGATGACGGTCGGGTCGACCATCCACAGCTTCAGGGTGTGGACGCCCGGCCTGTCGATCCGGTGCCGGGTGGAGGTCCGGTTGACGTTGTCGGAGGTGTTCCTCGCCCAGCGGACGTTCATGTAGGTGTCGTCCGCGCCCGTGGCCGTGGTGACGTTGACCGTCTGCGGCGGCGCGTCGTCGATCGAGACGGCGTACCGCAGGCCCTCCGTCGGCAGGACGTTGTTGCGGGGGGACAGGTACACCCAGACCTCGACCTCTCCGGCCGTGGTGAGGGTCATCTCGTACTCCAGGCGCGGGCCGCGGCCACCCGGTGTCCGGCTGGGCGCGGTGACCGGGTAGGGCTCCATCCCGTCCTCGGCCCGTCCGATGTCGGGCAGCCGCACCCAGTGGACCCCGGCGCCGCCGACGGCCCGGGTGCAGTGGGCGGCCTCCATCGAGACGTAGCCGCTCGCCTCGACGAATCCCCGCAGCCCGCGGCGCGGGAGCCCCGGGTTCTCCACGACGGCCCGGACCTCCACCTTGGCGCCGCCCGGTCCGTGGACCGTGATCGGCACCCTGGTGACGCCCTTCGGGGCCCGGTCCCAGTCGATGCGCACGGTCGCGCGCACCTCCTTGTCGACCCGGCCGCGGGCGCGGTCGATCCTCACCCACGGCTCGGCCGGGACGATCCGGTAGTCGAACGGCCTGCTGCCGCGGTTGAAGACGTCGATGTACTGGTCCGGCCGGGTCTGGTACGGGCTGAAGGCCGGGAGCACCGCCGGGCCGTCCGCCTCGGGCCACCACAGGTCGGAGCCGTCGACGGCCACGCCCATCTCGGCGCGGTCGGGGAGTTCGATGCGCCTGACCGCCGGGAAGACCTCGTCGGGCAGGGCGACGTGGTCGGGCGTCTGTGGCTGCTGCCAGGGCGCGTCCGGGCCGTAGCGCTCCACGTCCCCGTAACCGATCTTCGGCTGGGTCTGGAAGCCCTTCCACTTACCCCCCGCCAGGATGTTGTTGTAGTAGTCCGACATCGCCCGGTCGTCGGCGAAGCGCGCGTCGGTGGTGTCGGCGTGGTCGTTGGCGGCGGCGCGGCCCTGCTCCGCGTAGAGGATGTTGGTGAACTCCGCCTCGCGCAGCTCGTAGAGGTTGGCGGTCGCCTTCACCTGGTAGAGCACGAGCTGGTAGTACGCGTCCTGGTCGGCGCGCGGCAGCCGGCGCCCGATCCGCTCGGCCCTCTTCGCCAGCTTCCGCCACTCCTCGGTGACCCGGGCCATCTCCCGGTAGTGGTTGAGGTGGTACGGGCTGGCCTGGTCGTCGTAGACCACCGCCGCGTCGTCCTTGGACAGGTCCTTGGCGGGGTCCAGGGTGATGCGGCGGTTGAGCAGCTCGGGTTTGCGGCGGGCCTGGAGCACGCCGTAGGTGTGGAGGACCTCGGCGATCTCGTCGGCGTGCTCGGGGCCGAAGTTCTGCGCGGCGTACTGCCGCTCCCACTCGTGGAGGCGCTCCAGCGGCCAGCGGTCGGGGGCCCAGGCGTAGTCGAGGAAGAACTGCGTGGGCATCTCCTCGGCCTTCAGGTCGCCCACGTTGACCACCCACAGGCGGTCCACGCCGTAGGTGTGGGTGAGGTGGAGCTGCTCCCAGGTGCTGACGAGGTTGATGGTGTCGACCCACTTGTAGTTGCGGCCGACGCCGACGTAGTCGAAGTGGTAGTACATGCCGTAGCCGCCGGCGCGCTTCGGGAGCGACTGGTCGGGCAGCTTGCGCATGTTGCCCCAGTTGTCGTCGCAGAAGACGACGGTGACGTCCTCCGGCGGCCGCAGGCCCTTGTCCCAGTACCGCTGGACCTCCTTGTAGAGGGTCTGGACCTGCGGGATGTCGGTGATGTCGGACTTCCCGGTGACCTCGGACAGGATCCTGCGCTGGCTGGCGAGGATGGACTCCATGAGGTCGATGCCGTCGCCGTCGGGCAGGCTGACGTCGCCGTTGCCGCGCATGCCGAGGGTGACGACGCCCTCGAAGTCCTCCTCGACCATGCGGCGGATGCCGTCGCGCCAGTACGCCTCGATGGCCTCCCGGTTGCGGCGGAAGCTCCACTCGCCGGTGCCGCCGTAGGGGTCGCGGCCGGGCTCGGTGATGTTGCCCTCGGCGTCGCGCTTGGCGGGGACGGCGTGGCGGTTCCACTCCTCGATGCCGCGCATCATGGGCGCCTCGTGGGAGGTGCCCATGACGATGCCGTACTCCTTGGCCGTGGCGTGGTTCTCCGGGTCGTCCTCGGCGAAGGCGCGTCCCCACACCGCCGGCCACAGGTAGTTGGCCTTGAGCCGGAGCAGGGTCTCGAAGACCTTGGCGTAGAACTCCTTGTTGAAGCCGTTGGGGAAGCCGGGGGCGTGTCCGGGGCCGAAGTACTCGGGCGCCCAGGTGCCCAGGGCCGGGTTCTCGTCGTTGATGAAGAAGCCGCGGTACTTGACGGCGGGGGTGCCCTGGGTGTGGCGGCCGGGCAGCACGTGGAGCTCGTCGTGGCGGCGGGGCGGCACGTCGTCCCAGAAGTGCCAGGGGGACACGCCCATCTGCCGGGTGGTCTCGTAGATTCCGAAGATGGTGCCGCGCTGGTCGCTGCCGGCGATGACGAACGCGCGGCGGACGCCCGGCAGCGGGTTCTCCACGACCTGTTCGAGGGTGGTCTCCCACTTTCCGGCGATCCCGGAGACGTCCAGTTTCCCGTCGGCGATCAGCCGGTCGACCAGCGGGCTCTTCCCGATGGTTCCGACGATCACGACCTCGGACCGCTTCGGCGGGGTGTCGCCGCGCCTGACGGCGGGTTCCACGCCGGTGACGCGCTTGACGTCCTTCCGCAGGTCCTCCACCGCCCGCAGCACGCCCGGGTGGTCGCTTCCGCTGACCGTGATCGCGGCGGCCCTGCCGCCCGCGACGAGGGGGAAGCTCCCGGGCCTGCGGGAGAAGGTGATGTAGGTGCCGGAACCGTGCCCGGGCTTGCCGCCCCTGCCGTCCGCCGCGTGGGCGGCGGGGGCCGTGACGGCTGGCACGGCGGTGGCGGCGGCGGTCAGCGGCAGCAGACTCAGGAACGTCCGCCGGCTGGTGTTCTCGGGGACCTGCGAGCCGGTGTGGGGCCTTCTCATTGCTCAATCTCCGCGAGGAATGGACGGGAGAGGGAATCGTGCGCCGATCGTTTCCGGAATGGTTCCGGAAAGAACATCACCGAGGCATGCTCAGGTCAAGACTCCGTACTCAACAAGTTCCCCATGGACACCAGCAGTTGGACCGCCTCTCATGGAGAGACGGCCCAACACGATTCCGAAAATTTCCGCCGACGATGCGGAAAACGCAGAGGCGGCGAAGGCGGCAGGGGCGATGGACGTGTCAGAGGGCGGCGGCCATCCGCCGCACGGCCTCGGTGAGGATCTCGGGCGAGGTGGCAAGGTTCAGCCGGACGTGCCCGGCCCCGCCCGTGCCGAACCCGGGGCCGGAGTTGAGGGCGACCCGGCCGCGTTCCAGGAACACCGCGGCCGGATCGTCGCCCAGGCCGAGGGCCCGGCAGTCCAGCCAGGCGAGGTAGGTGCCCTGGGGCGCGCGGTGGCGCACCTCCGGCAGGTGCCGGGCCAGCAGCTCCGCCAGCAGCCGCCGGTTCTCGTCCACCCCGGCCAGCAGGGCGTCCAGCCAGTCGCCGCCGTCCCGCAGGGCCGCGCTGTGGGCGACGACGCCCAGGTGGCTCGCCCCGTGGCCGACCTCCTCGGGCACCCGGGCCAGGTCTTCGGCGGCCTCGGGACCCGCCACCGCGAGCGCGGCCTTGAGCCCGGCCAGGTTCCACGCCTTGGAGGCCGACAGCAGGGCGAAGGCGCTCTCGCCCCCGCGCACGCTCGGATAGGGGACGTGTCGCGCCCCGGGCAGCACCAGCGGCGCGTGGATCTCGTCGGAGACGACGCGCACCCCGTGCTCCCGCGCCAGTGAGGCCACCCGCTCCAGCTCGGCGCGGGTGTGGACGGTGCCCGTCGGGTTGTGGGGGTTGCACAGCAGGTACGCCGCCGGCCGCCCCTCCGCGCGGGCCCGGACGAAGGCGGCCTCCAGCGCGGGGAAGTCCAGGCGCAGGTCCGCCCCGAGGGGCGCCTCGACGATCCGGCGGTCCGCGTGCCCGACGAAGGCGTAGAAGGGCGGGTACACCGGCGGATTGACGACCACCGCGTCACCGGGCCCGGTGACGAGCCTCAGGACCTCCACGATCCCCAGCATCACGTCGGGCACGAGCGCGGTGTGCTCCGCCCCGGGACGCCAGTTCCAGCGCCGTTCGGCGAAGGCGGCCAGCGCGTCGGCGTACTCCGTGCCCGCCGGGTAGCCGGTGTCCCCCAGCCGGACGGCCTCGGTGAGCGCCCGTGCGACGGGATCGGCGAGCGGGACGTCCATCTCCGCCACCCACAGCGGCAGGACGTCCTCGGGATGGGCACGCCACTTCATGCTGGTGCGCCGCCTGAGATCGCCGAGGGCCAGGCGGCGCAGGGGGTTGGCGGTGCCGGTCCGGGCGGGGGTGTCGTGGCGCCGAGGGGTCACGGGGTACCTCCGGTCGGGGAACGGGGCCGTACGGTCCACCGTACGGCCCCGCGCCACCCGTTTCCGCTGTTTTCCGCCGGCCCGGATCAGCCCGGCCAGCTGCCCGTCATCCTGCGGACCACCACGGCCCCGCCGCGGTCCACCGCCGCCCTGACCACGGAGAAGATCACTCCCTGGATGGCGGCGGCCAGCAGGATCTCGGCCAGCCTGCGGTCCTCGTCGCCCGGGTCGGGGGCGTCGTCCTCGTCGCTGACCATCTTCCAGGCCTGCTTGAAGGCCGCGCTCGCGATGGCGCCGCTCAGCGCGCCGAGCGCGAGGCCCACCGGCCTGTACAGCAGCTTCTTCTTCTTTCTCTTCATGACCGGACCTCTCCCTGACGGGTTCCCTGCCGGGTTCTCCTGGCACGGCCGTTCGAAGCCGTCCCCGGGTCTCCACGGATTCCCCGCACGCGGCCCGCCACACGGCGCGTTCGCCGTGCGGCGGGCCGGCCGGGCGGAGGGTCAGCGGGTCACCACGTGCCGCTCGTCCGGGACACAGTGGGTCATGGTCAGGCCCTCCACGTCACGCGGCGGGTTCTTGCCCAGGTTCGCCAGGCGCTCGCGGTCTTCGTCGGTCAGCCGCTGGTTCGGCAGCGGCTCCAGGTGCGCCACGTCCTGGGGGGAGATCCCGAGCCCCTCGCCGACGCGCAGCCCGAGGTCGTTCTCCACCAGAAGGAAGTGCCACACCATCCGCTCCTGGATGTGGCGCGGGCACTGCTTGAGCTGGTTGGTGAAGTTCCTGACCAGGTCGTCGCGTTCCCAGTCCTGCATCAGCAGGTAGCGCTGCCCCGCCTGCATGTAGTCGTTGGTGCGGGGGATGCGGCTGCGGGTCAGGCGGCCGCGGATCTCCGGGCCCTGCTCCCCGTAGCCCGGCCCCTCGGCCTCCTGGAGCCCGCCCAGGGTCGAGGGCTCGTAGTTGACGTGCGGGTTCTCGCCCCCGGGGTCGACCTGGTACGACATCGGGCCGCCGCGCTGGTTGGTGTGCACCGGCGCCTTGGCCTGGTTCACCGGGAGCTGGAGGTAGTTGGGGCCGACGCGGTAGCGCTGGGTGTCGCTGTAGGAGAAGGTGCGGCCGACCAGCATCTTGTCGTCGGAGAAGTCGAGGCCGTCGACCAGCACGCCGGTGCCGAAGGCGATCTGCTCGTTCTGCGTGAAGAAGTCGTCCGGCATCCGGTTGAGGACCATGCGGCCCACCGGCTTGGGCGGGAACTCCTGCTCCGGCCAGGTCTTGGTGTCGTCCAGCGGGTCGAAGTCCAGCTCCGGGTGCTCGTGGTCGTCCATCATCTGCACCAGGAGTTCCCACTCGGGGTAGTCGCCCCGCTCGATCGCCTCGTACAGGTCCTTGGTGGCGTGGCCGAGGCTCTCCGCCTGGACGTTGGCGGCGTCCTCCTCGGTCATGCTGCGCACGCCCTGCTTGGGCATCCAGTGGTACTTGACCAGCACGGTGTGGCCGTCGGAGTTGGCCCACTTGTAGGTGTTGACGCCGAAGCCCTGCATGTGGCGGTAGTCGGCGGGGATGCCGCGGGGGCTGAAGAGGTTGACGAGCATGTGCATGCACTCGGGCGTCTGCGACATGAAGTCGAAGATCCGCTCGGGCCGCTGCTCGAAGGTCACCGGGTCGGGCTTGAGGGCGTGGATGACGTCGGGGAACTTGATCGCGTCCCGGATGAAGAAGACGCCGAGGTTGTTGCCGACCAGGTCCCAGTTGCCCTCCTCGGTGTAGAACTTCACCGCGAAGCCCCGGGGGTCGCGGGCGGCCTCGGAGGAGTCGCGTCCGCCGATGACCGTGGAGAAGCGGACGGCCACGTCGGTGCGCTTGCCCCGCTCCTGGAACAGCTTGGCGCGGGTGTACCGGCTGATGGGTTCGTCTCCCCAGGAGCCGTACGCCTCGAAGAATCCGAAGGCCGTCACGCCTCGCGCGTGCACCACGCGCTCGGGGATGCGCTCCCGGTCGAAGTGGCTGATCTTCTCCAGGAAGTGGTAGTTCTCCAGCGTGGCCGGACCGCGGGCACCGACCGTGCGCTGGTTCTGGTTGTCGTGGATCGGGTGTCCCTGCCGGTTGGTGAGCACCGGACGGGTGTCGGCTCCCTGCTTCGCCGTGTCGGTCACAGTCCTGGTCTCCTTCGAACGGTGGGTGCGGGCTCGGGCCCGTCGCGCGAGTGCCTGTACCCCGATACGCCCGGTTCGTACCATCAGGGCGCTCATCGGCGGTTTTGCTCACATGGTCGGCCGCCTTCCGGGCCTGGGGAGGGAGGGGTCGGAGGTCCGGGTGCGGGTACGCGGGCCCGCATGGGCGAGCTGCTGGAAGCGGGAGGATGGGGACTGCTGGCGGGTTCGGCGCTGCTGGTGGGCGCGGTGCCGGGGTACGTCCTGCGGATCCCCCATCAGGTGGTCGCGTCCGTGATGGCCTTCGGCGCCGGGGTGCTGCTGTCCGCCGTGTCGTTCGAGCTGATCGACGAGGCCTACGGCCGGTCGGGGATGCTTCCGGTGGTGGTCGGCGCCGTCGGGGGCGCGGTCGCCTACACCACGGGCAATGCGGCCCTGGCCCGCCGGGGGGCGCGGCACCGAAAACGCTCCGGGCACGTGCAGGACCAGCCGTCGGAGCGGCAGCGGTCCGGGTCCGGGACGGCCCTCGCGCTGGGCGCGCTGCTGGACGGCGTCCCGGAGTCCGCGGTCATCGGGCTGGGCCTGGCCCAGGGCGGCGCGGTGAGCACGGCGACCGTCGCCGCCGTCTTCATCAGCAATGTGCCCGAGGGGCTCTCCAGCTCGGCCGGCATGCGCAAGGCCGGGCGGAGCAGGAGCTACGTCTTCGGCCTGTGGGGGACGATCGCGGTCGTGAGCATGCTGTCGGCGGTGGCCGGCAACGCCGCCGCCGGGGTGCTGCCGCCCTCCGTGGTGGCCGCGGTGACGGCCGTGGCCGCGGGCGCCGTCCTGGCCATGATCGCGGACACGATGATCCCGGAGGCCTTCGAGAAGGCCCATCTGGCCATCGGGCTGATCGTCGTCGCCGGCTTCCTCGTCTCCTTCGCGCTCTCGCACGCCTGAGGACGGCACCGGGCACGGACGCGCCGGGCCGGCGGCACCCGTTCGGGTGCCGCCGGCCCGGCGTGCGGGTTCAGTGCTCCAGGTCGGAGCGCATGGCGACGAACAGCCTCCCGGCCTCGTCGAGGGTGCTGTCCGGGAAGAGGGCCACCGCCGCGGTGCTCTCGTCCGCCCAGCCGCAGACCATGTTGCCGTCCTCGGCGAGGGAGGCCGCCAGGCACTCCACCGAGCCGCCCAGCGGTCCCGGGTCCGCCACCGGCCGCGCCTCGGGCTGCCCCAGCTCCGGGTCCCACCTGATGTGCTCCAGCATGCCGCGGAAGAGGTGCTCGCGGCGCTTGACGGGGTCCTCCGGGACGTTGTCGACGCCCTCGAAGAGGACCGGCTCGCCGCCGTCCGGCGCGGCGAAGCGGGCGACCACCAGTCGCATGCCGTCCCGCATCTCCCCCGGGTCGACCGGTACGTCCGTGACGGCGCCCTCGCCGGTGACCCTGCGCAGGCCGCCCGCCTCCTGCGCGTCCACCAGCCTCCGCTCGCCGCCGGGAGCGGACGGGGCGCCGTCGGCGGACGGGGCGTCGTCGGCGGACGGGGCGTCGTCGGCGGCGGGCCGCGAGGCGCCGGGCGAGGCGGACCGCGAGGCGTCCGGCGGCGCCGGGACGTCCTCCGGCTGGCAGCCGGTCACCGCGACGGCGGCCGCGGCCGCGGCGACGGCGGCCAGGCGCAGGGATCTTCCGGTTGTCCGGAACATGATGCTGTACCCCCCTGTTCGAGGCCGTCCCCCTGACGGCCGCGAACAGGGGACGCGCAGGTCGGCCGGGCCGGTTCCCGCCGGACGGCCGCCGCTTCCGGCACGGGGGCGAGGGTGGCCGAAGGTGTGCTGTCCCCACCGGCCGATCCGGGGTAGGGATGACAGGAGCGGCAGGACCGGGGGCGCCGCCGAGGCCGCCCTCCACGAGGCGAGAGGAGGCCGTTCCCCGTGCTCACCGAGTCCGAGGCGGGCGCCGGGCGGGAGCCCGGCTCGCCCTTCGCTGCCCGGGCTCCCGAGGCGGAGGGCGGGGCCGGCCGGTGCGCGTGGGTCCTCGGCGACTGCTGGCTGTGGTGCCGCCGCACCGGTACGGCGGTGACCTGGCTCGGTCCGGTGACCTCCTGGGGCACCCACGCCCCGCTGTACGCGTGCGAGGAGTGCATCCGCCGGCTGGAGGAGCAGGTCCGCTCCTCGCCGGTCCACCAGGACACCGCCTGCTGGCTGTGGTGCGGCCGGGACGACGTGCCGCTGGCCCTGCTCGCGGAGGTCCAGCACGAGGACGGCACGACCTTCTTCTACGCCTGCGGCGAGTGCGTCGGCCGGCTCAGGCGGATGGTGCTGGACCGGGCGATGGACAAGGACGCGGCCAAACGCTGAGGACGGGCGGGGTGTTCAGGCCACCGTCCTGCGCACGGCTTCGGCCACCACGGCGCTCAGGTCGCCCGTCTCCTCGTGGACCGCGCGCTGGACGTCGGCGCCGTTGCCCCGGCGGAACAGCTCCTCCACCCCTTCCTTCACCAGGTCCAGGTCCCCGGCGTCCGACAGGGCCGGGCCGGCGTGGTCCAGCAGGGCGCGGACGACGGCCTCCGCCGGGGCGGGTTCGAAGGTCACCGGATGCACCAGGTCGCCGGAGAGCCCGGAGCGGCTCGCCCGCCAGGCCGCCAGCCGCAGCAGGCCGACGCCGACCCGGGCGGGGGGCTCCCCCGCGCGCCAGGCGCGCGCGGCGGTCTCCACCAGGGCGCGGGCCAGCGCGGCGATCACCACCGTGTCGCGGGCGTCGAGGCACACGTCGGCGACCCGGATCTCGACCGTCGGGTAGCTGCGCGACAGTCTCGCGTCGAAGTAGACCATCCCCTCGTCCAGCAGCGCCCCGGTCCCGATCATCGAGCGGACCTGCTCGTGGTAGGCGCCGGCCGAGCCGAAGACCTCCACCGGGCCCGCCGACGGCCACCGGCCCCAGACCCGGTTGCGGTAGCTGTGGTAGCCGCTGTCCTCGCCCTGCCAGAACGGCGAGTTGGCGCTCATCGCCAGCAGCGGGGCCAGCCAGGGCCTGATCCGGTCCAGGACCGCCACGCCCTCCTCGTCGGAGTCCACGCCCACATGGACGTGGCATCCGCAGGTGAGCTGCTCCTGGGCGGTCAGCCCGTACTCCTGCGCCATCCTCCGGTAGCGGTCGCCGGGGCTGAGCGAGGGGTGGACCGCCAGGGGGGAGGTGGCCAGCGCGGCGACCTCCGCCCCGGCCGCCCGCGCCCGCTGCGACGCCGCCCCGCGCCACCGGCGTATCTCCACCGCCAGGTCCGTCATCTCGCGGCGGGGCCGGGTCCCGGTCTCCACCTGCTCGCGCTGGAGTTCCTTCTCCAGTTCCTCCTCCTCCCGGGCCGAGGCCAGCACCGCGCCCGACACGGCCCGCGGCTCGCCGGTGTCCGCGTCCACCAGGAGCAGTTCTTCCTCCACGCCCACGCTTCGCATCGCCACAGCCTCCTCAAGGGGTAGTGGTCCAGCGGATTCCCCGCTCCGGCCGGAGTACGCAGCCGGTCCCGGCCACCGCCGGGCCGGGACCGGCGGGGCGCGGAAGCGGGCCATGACCCGGCCGAGCGGGGGAAGGAGGAGGGACGCCCCGCCGCCGCGGCGAAGGCCCGTGTGCGGCTCCGGTTCCGGGGGGACCCGGCGGCGGGGACGAGGAGGCGAGGAGGATCACGTGCGTCTGCGTCACACCCGGCCCACCGATCCCGGCTACACCCGCAGGCGCCACGGCCGCGGCTTCCGCTACCTCGACGCCTCCGGGCGGCCGCTGCGCGATCCGGCGGAACTGGAACGGATCGAGGCCCTGGTCATCCCGCCCGCCTGGCGGGACGTGTGGATCTGCCCGAAGCCCAACGGCCACCTCCAGGCCGTGGGCACCGACGCCGCGGGCCGCCGTCAGTACCTGTACCACCCCCAGTTCCGCGCCGAGCAGGAGCAGGCCAAGCACGAGCACGTGCTCGACGTCGCCGAGGCGCTGCCCCGCATCCGCGAGGCGGTCGAGGCCCAGCTGAGCCTGCGGGGGCTGGTGCGGGAGCGGGTCCTGGCCGCCGCGGCCCGCCTGCTGGACCTGGGCTTCTTCCGCGTCGGCGGTGAACGCTACGCGGAGGCGAACAACTCCTACGGCCTGACCACCCTGCTGCGCGAGCACGCCTCCATCGGGGGCGGCGCGGTGACCTTCACCTACCCCGGCAAGCACGGCAGGGAGCAGGTGCGGGCCGTGGCCGACCCCGCGACCTGCCGTGCCGTGCGTTCCCTCAAGCGCCGCCGCGGGGGCGGCGACCGGCTGTTCGCCTGGTGGGAGCGGCCCGTCTGGCACGAGGTGACGGGCGAGGACCTCAACGCCTATCTGAGGGAGCTGGGCGGGGTGGACATCACCGCCAAGGACTTCCGCACCTGGCACGCCACCGTGCTGGCCGCCGTCGCGCTCGCCGTCTCGCGGTACGCCGACCGCAGCGAGACCGCGCGCCGCCGGGCGGTCTCGCGCGCGGTGAGGGAGGTCTCCCAGTACCTCGGCAACACCCCGGCGGTGTGCCGCGCCTCGTACGTCAACCCGCGGGTGATCGAGCTGTACGAGGAGGGTGTGACGATCGCCCCCGTCCTGGACCGTCTCGGCGCCGGGGCCGCGTTCGGGCTGCCCGCCACCCAGGGGGCCGTCGAGGAGGCCGTGCTGCGGATGCTGCGCACCGGCCGCCCGCCGCGCGTCTGAGGGGGCCGGCGGGCGGCCGGTGCGTCCTCAGGTCCTCGAGACCACTCCGCACTCCCCGTCCTCGCCCAGGTCCTCGATGGACTCGCTGCGGTCGTAGGGGTCCTTCTCCGGGCCGGAGGGCACGGGGCCGGCGTGGAGGTCCTCGGTGAACTGCGGGTGGACGAAGCCGTCGTGCTCGCCGCAGCCGCCGTTGGCGATGTACACGTCGGTGCTGTAGATCCACAGCTTGCCCTCGGTGTACTTCCACTCCGGGCCGTGCAGCACGTCGACGTCGAGGGTGCGGCGCACGATGGTGCGCGCGACCTCGTCGCCGCCCCCGGCCCTGACGAAGGGGTAGACGAAGGTGTAGTCGGCGTGGATGCGCGGCACGCCCTTCTGGCCCTTCGTCAGCTCCATCCGGCCGCGGACCTTGACCACCTCGCCGGCGAGTCCGACCTCGTCCCGGTCGAAGCGCGTGAACAGCGCCGTGGGGTCGTTCTCCTCGCCGGGCTTCTCCAGGGAGGTCCGCGCGTCGGTGACGAAGTCCCCCATCAGCGGGTCCATCAGGTCCAGCGCCTCGGTCGGTTCGGCGCCCCGGAGCACGTCCGGGTCGAGGTTGGCGGCCACGAGGAACCGCTTGGTCCGCTCCAGGGCCGCCTCGATCGCGGCGGCCGGCACGCCGCCGGCCGCCTCGGCCCGGGGAAGCTCGATGGCGTCCGCGCCGTCGGCCCAACGCCGGGCGGGCGACCCGGCGAAGGGCTCCTCCACCGTGGGCCGGTCCGGAAGGGCCTCCGCCTCCGGGGCCTCGGCCGGTCTCGCGGTCTCCGCGGGCAGGGGCGCCGGCGCCGCCCCGTCGTCCCCGCCGGGCATCCAGGAGCGCACGAGGGGCGGGTTGAGGGCGTAGAGCAGGGCGAGGGCGGCCGCGACCGCGCCGACTCCCATGCCGACCCTGCCCAGTCCCCCGCTCCCGCGCCGGCCGCCCTCCGTCTCCTGCCAGGCGGGACCGGTGCGCCATCCCTCGGGCCGGCGGGGTTCGGGCCGCCGTCCGCGGAGCCTGTTCCGCAGGGGTCCGCGCCGCGCGGCCTCCTCGTCCTGCTGCCGCAGGCGGGCGGTGACCATCCGGGCCCGGGCCGACGGCTCCTCGGGCGCGGAGCGCCCCGACGCGCACTCCTCGACGAAACGCTCCCACACCTCGTCCGGTACGGCCGGCTCCCCTCCCGGCTCGTTCCTGTCGTTCCCGGGGCCGGGCGGCTGGAGGGGCATGTCGCTGCTCTTCCGTTCTCTCTCGGAGCGCACGAGGGCGCGAAGACGATGATCGGGCGCGCCCTTCTTACCCTTCCGCACACTTGTGCACAAGGGTTGTACGGAATGCCCCGTTCCCCCGAGTGGCTTCCGTCACATCCGGCGGCGCGGCGGGGACCCGGCCCCTCAGAAGCGCTCGCGCATCTCCCGCAGGACGCGCTCGGTCTCCTGCACCGGAACGGCCTGGGTGACCATGCGGTCGAGGGCTTCCAGGTAGGCGGTGACCTCGGGGCGCTCGTCGATGTAGACGGCGCCGGTCAGGCTCTCGGTGTAGACGACGTCCGGCAGTTCCGGATAGCTGAACCGGAAGAGCTGGAAGGGGCCGAACATGCCGGGGTGCGGCCCGGCGCTGAAGGGCATGACCTGCAGGCTGACGTTCGGCTTGGCGTTCTCCTCGATCAGCCGGTCGATCTGGGCCCGCATCACGTCCGCGCCGCCCACCGGCCGCCGCAGCACCTGCTCGTCCAGCACCATCCACAGGCGCGGGGCCTCGGGCTTGGCCAGGAGTTGCTGCCGCCCCATGCGCAGGGCGACCCGGCGGTCGAGTTCCTCGTCGTCGGCTCCGGGGAAGCCGGTCCGCAGCAGGGCACGGGCGTAGTCCTCGGTCTGGAGCAGACCGGGGACGCAGTGGGGCTCGTAGGAGCGGATGAGGGAGGCTTCGCTCTCCAGGCTGACGTAGAGGCTGAACCAGTCCGGCAGGACGCTGCGGAACCGGTGCCACCAGCCGGGCTTGCCGGCCTTCTCCACCAGGGCGAGGAAGGCGTCGATCTCCTCCTTCTCGACGCCGTAGCTCTCCAGCAGGGCTCTGACGTAGAGGGGGCGCAGACCCACCTCGGCCTTCTCCATGCGGCGGACCGTGGAGGTGGTGACGCTCAGTACCCTGGCCGCTTCCTCGAAGGACCGTCCGGCCTGCTCCCGCAGGTCGCGCAACCGCAGCCCCAGGACGATCTGCCCCACGGTCGGCGCCGACCGGGACTCGGCCATGGTGTCTCCCTCCCCGCCCGTTCACCGCAGGCAGAGCAGTGTGTCACGACTCGGGTGGCACGACCAGACTGTCGTTCAAATCTTGCAAATTGCAAAACTCTTCTTGCCTTTTGCGGACACCAATGAGCATAGTAACCTGGTGATCCAGTCCACGACGCGATCGCCCCTGCGTCGAACCGCCCCGGAACGCGGGCCCTCCCACTCCGTCTGCGGAGCCCGCCCCCTCACCGCCCCGCCGTGCGGTGACGCGCCGGGCGCAGTGGCTGGCCGGCGGGCGTTTCCGAGCACCGGATTCCCCCATGGACCCAAGCCCGGGGCCGGAGCGACGCCTCCGTCGTCCACCGGCATACGAAAGGCGAGCCTGTGATGGCTCTTCTCCCCCACTCCGCGCGCCTCGCCCCCACCCTTCCGGCCGTACCCGCTCCGCGGCCACGCCTCCGGGCGGAGTTCGAGGTACCGGCCCAGCGTTCCTCCGTGTGCGTGGCGAGACGCCTGCTCGCCGAGTGGCTGGACCGCTGGCACTGCCCCCGGGACACCGCCGAGACCGCTCAGCTGGTGATCTCCGAGTTCGCCACCAACGCCGTGCTCCACACCCCCAGCGACAGGATCGTCTGCCGCCTCCAGCAGTCCGAGCGGTGGCTGCGCATAGAGGTGCGCGACCAGGGCACCGGCACGCGGGGCCTCACACCGCGCCTCGCCGGCACCGAGTCGACCTGCGGGCGCGGCCTCCAGCTCGTCGACGCCCTGGCCGACTCCTGGGGGGACGTCCCCGCGTCCGGATCGCAGGGACGCCTGGTGTGGGCGGAGCTGAGGCTGACCGGCGCGTGAGGCGCCGGCCGCCGCGCCCCTCCCGTGCGCGTCACTCGCCGGCGGGCATGTCCGGGGGCGTGCCGTACCAGACCGTGGTGACGTTGCAGAACTCGCGGATGCCGTGTCCCGACAGCTCCCGGCCGTACCCGGAACGCTTCACCCCGCCGAAGGGCATCGCCGGATGCGACGCGGTCATGCCGTTGATGTAGACGCCGCCCGCCCGGAGGTCCCGCACGCAGCGCTCCTGCTCCTCCTCGTCCCGGGTCCACACGTTGGAGCTCAGGCCGAAGGAGGTGTCGTTGGCCACCTCGATCGCCTGGTCCAGGTCCGCCACCCGGTAGAGGGTGGCCACCGGACCGAAGGTCTCCTCCCGGTGGACGCGCATGTCCGGTGTGACGTCCGCCAGGACGGTCGGCTCGTAGAACCAGCCCGCCGGGTGGCTCGCCGGCCGCCGCCCCCCGCACAGCACGGTCGCGCCGCGCTGCCGGGCGTCCTCGACCAGCTCCTCCAGATCGGCCCTCCCCCTCTCGCTGGAGAGCGGTCCGACGTCGGTGGACTCGTCCATCGGGTCGCCCACCCTCAGGGCCTTCATGCCGTCCACGAAGAGCCGCGTGAACTCCTCGTACACGTCCCGGTGCACGATGAAGCGCTTGGCCGCGATGCAGGACTGGCCGTTGTTCTGGGTCCGCGCGGTCACCGCGACCTCGGCGGCCCGGGTGACGTCCGCCGAGGGCATGACGAGGTAGGGGTCGCTGCCTCCCAGTTCCAGGACGGTCTTCTTGATCTCGTCGCCGGCGACGCTCGCCACCGAGCGGCCGGCGGGCTCGCTGCCGGTGAGTGTCGCGGCGGCCACCCGCGGGTCGCGCAGAACGCCCTCGACGGCGCCGGAGCCGATCAGCAGGGTCTGGAAGCAGCCCTGCGGATACCCGGCGCGACGGAAGAGGTCCTCCAGGTAGAGGGCGGTCCGCGGCACGTTGGAGGCGTGCTTGAGCAGGCCGGTGTTGCCCGCCATCAGCGCGGGCGCGGCGAAGCGGATCACCTGCCAGAGCGGGAAGTTCCACGGCATCACCGCCAGGACGGGGCCCAGCGGGCGGTAGCGCACGTACGCCCTCGTCCCCCCGCTGTCCTCGACGTCCGCGGGCGAGGGGTGCTCGTCGGCCAGCAGCTCCTCGGCGTGCTCGGCGTACCAGCGCATCGCCTTGACGCACTTGGCGGCCTCGGCCCGGGCGGCGGTGATGGGCTTGCCCATCTCGGTGGTCATGGTGCGGGCGATGTCGTCCTGGTCCTTCTCCAGCAGGTCGGCCGCCCTGCGCAGCAGCTCGGCGCGCTCGCCGAAGCCGGTGGTGCGGTAGGTCTCGAAGGCGGCGCGGGCGAGGTCCAGTCGCTTCTCGATCTCCTCCGCGCCCAGGGACTCGAAGGTCTGCAGCGTCTCCCCGGTCGCCGGGTTGGTGGTCGCGATGGGCATGGGGTTCCTCCTCGGAAGCGGTGGAGGCGGCGCGGCCTGCGGCCGACGGCCCGTTTTCCGCGACCCTCGTACCCGTCTGCGGCCCTCCCACTCGGCGGACGGCGCCCCCGGCGGGACGGGGCGCCCGGGCGGAGGCGCCGAGGAGGCGAGACGCCGGCGAGGCGGACGGACGGGAGCCACGCGGGGGGCGGGGCCGTCCGTGGACCCGGGCGGCCCCGCCCGTCCCCCCGGCCGCGCGGCCGCTCGGGGAGGGGGCGGCTTCCCCGCCACCGGGTCGCGAACCGCCGGGGAGACCGTACGCCCGCCCGGCCCGAAGGCGCCGCCGGCCGGCGAAGCGCGCCCCCGGAAACCGCCTCACGGGCGGGCGGTCACCGCTGGGCGAGCCGCAGCCGTACCTCCACCTCCTGGTCGCCGGAGATCCGGGGCTCGGCCGTCACGTCGTAGAAGCCCGCCAGCGCGTCCTGGACCTGCCGTACCGCGTCGGGGCTGCCGCTGATGTCGGCCTCCGTCGGCTCCTTCAGTTCCAGCGCGCACTCCACGTCGCCGTGCGTGCGCACGTCGACCGTGCCGACCCAGAACCTCCGCTTCTCCTCGCCGCCCCCTCCGTCCCGGCCCTGGCCGTTTCCCAGCTGGGGCGATTCCGGGAAGGCGGACCTCAGCACGGTGAAGACGGCCTCGGCGTCCGAGGGGGTGCAGTCGGGCAGCTCGACCTCGACCAGGCTCGCGCTCTCTTCCATCCGTTCAGTGCTCATAGGCCCACCTGTACCCCGGTGCGGGCATTGGTCACAGTCCGGACCGGTCCATCCGGACCTGTTCCGGGCCGCCGCCGCGCTCAACGGGTTCGCCCGGCTCCCGGGGAAGGTCCCGGAGCACCGCGCGGACGGCCTCCACACCGACAGGACGGAACACCCGAAAACCTTGAAAACGAACACACCGGGCATCGTGCCCGCCGTCCGGGGTACCGGGTGGAGAAGGGGCGGGGACGACCGTCCCCCGTCCGAGCCCGACATCCGAGTCCCCGGACGAGGAGTGTTTCCATGGCCCAGAAGATCCGCGAGATCATGACGGCCGACCCGGCCACCGCCTCCCCGCAGACCACACTGGCCGAGGTCGCGCGTCTGATGAGGGACCGTGACATCGGTGACGTCCTGGTGGTCGACGGCGACGAGCTGCGCGGCATGGTGACCGACCGGGACCTGGTGGTGCGCGCCCTCGCCGAGAACAGCGGCGGGGACATCCCCGTGCGGGAGGTCTGCAGCGAGACGCTGGTGACCACGGCGCCCGACGACGACGTCTCGCACGCCGTGCGGCTGATGCGCGAGCACTCCGTGCGGCGGCTGCCGGTCGTGGACCACGGCCACCCGGTCGGTGTGGTGAGCATCGGCGACCTGGCGGTGGAACGCGACCCCGGCTCCGCTCTCGCCGACATCAGCGCCGACGACCCCAACCGCTGACCTCCGTCCCACGGTTCCCTTCCGGGCCCGCCCGGCCGCCCACGCCCCTTCCGGGGGCCGGCGGCCGGGCGGGCCGCCGTTCACCGCCGCACGGCGCGGAGTGCCGCGGCCGGCCGGGCCCTCACCAGGAGGGCTCGCCGGACGGGACGGGGCGGTACGCGCACGGCTCCACCGGGCGGCCGTTCCCGTCCGGTCCGGACGCGGCGCAGGATTCCGCCGGCGGCCACGGGCGCGTTCCGGGCGGCAGCCCGGGGTGCTTCCGCGGGTCGTACTCCTCCCAGCCGCCCCGTTGCTGAGCCTCTTCCGCGCTGCCGTTCAGAGCCAGTGTCGCCGCGGCCCCCGCCAGGACGAGCACCGCCCACCCGGCGGCGATGTTCCGCTTCGCCCTGCTCGACACCATGCCCGGCTCCTCTCGACGGCGAGGGCGTTCGGACCCCCGCGGAGGCTACCGTCCCGCCGACGCCAGGACCTCCTCCTTCTCCGGGTCCAGGCCGAGCCGGGGCGGTCCGGGCGCCGGGGCGGCTCCCCGTCCAGGCTCCGGAGCCAGGCCCAGGCGTCGGCCGCCGCCCCGGCGGCGGGCCGGCAGCGCAGTCCCGCCGCCAGATGAATGAGTCCGGTGTCTGTCCTGGTCGCGACCATGGCGAAGGGCGCCCGTTGGTCAGTGTGTGAAGACAACCCTGGACGCCCTTCCGGCGGCACTGTACGTGTTCATCGACGACCACGTGGCGCCATGCCGCCGGATCGGGCGACCTCCGAAACCGACGGACGCCGACCTGTTGTGCCTCGAGGTCGCCCAGGCCCTGCCCGGTTTCCCCTCGGCTCGGCACCGGATCCGCTTCGCACATGCCCGGCCGGGACACCTGTTCCGCTGCCTGCCCCGGCAGTCCGCCCGCACCAAGCGCCTGAACGCGGCCGGGCCGCTGATCAGCCAGGTGATCGAGGCACTGGCCCGGCAGGTGCCCACCTGGCACGACGACCTGCGGCTGGTCGACTCCACCCCACTGCCGTGCGCGGCCTCCCGCGAGACGGTCAAACGCTCCGGCCTGGCCGGGCACGCCGGCTACGGATACCGCCGCGGCCACCCCCGGTTCTTCTGGGGCCGGCGGCTCTACCTGGTCACCACCGCCGAGGGCATGCCCGTCACCTGGTGCCTGGCCCACCCCGAACCCGGCGAGCGCGAGGTGATGGCCGCGCTGCCGGAGCGCGACCACCGCCTGATCCGCACCGGGCAGGCAATCCTCGCCGACAAGGGCTTCGCCGGGCGGGAGTTCGAAGCCTGCATCGCCGAACGGCCCGGCGCCCACCTGGTGCGGTCCGACCGCAAGGACGAACCGGTCCGGCACGGGGAGATCGCCCAGGGCGTCCGGACCGCCGTCGGCCGTGCGGTCGCCCAGCAGTTCCGCGGCGCCGGCGGGCGCGGCGTGCTGTCCCCGGCGGAAGACGGTCACCTGCCAGTCCCGGGCCAGTGCCTCCTCGGCGACCGCCCGGCCGACGAACTCCGTTCCGCCCAGTACCAGAAGTCTCATGGGGGCGAGCCCGCCCGTCCGGGCGGTGCGGCGGAACGGCTCCACGCCCCGGCGGAATCGCGGAGAGCCGAACCGGGGCCGAACGTGCCGACGGCGCGCCGCGGACGGATGTCCGCGGCGCGCCGTCACCGGGTCCGTCGAGCCCGGCCCGGGGTCACTTCACGCGCCCGTACCGCACGCTCTTGGTCCAGATCTTCTCCTTGCGGACGGTCTTCCCCGGCTTCGGGGAGTGCCAGATCCGCCCGTCGCCGGCGTAGATGCCGACGTGGTAGACGCTGCCGCCGGAGTGGAAGAACACCAGGTCGCCCTTCTTCCGGGACTTGGCGGAGATGTGCTTGGTGCGGTTGTACTGGGCCGCCGCGGTGCGCGGCAGCTTCTTGCCCGCCTTCTTGTAGGAGTACTGGGTGAGTCCCGAGCAGTCGAAGCGGTTCGGCCCGGCGGCGCCGTACTGGTAGGGCGCCCCCTTCTTGGAGGCCGCTACCTTGAGTGCCTTGCCGGCCGGGGTCAGCGCCTCGGCGTCGGGGGTGGCGGCCGGGACCAGCGCCGTCCCCGCGAGCGTCGCGGCGGTGACGGCGGAGGTGACGGCTGCCCGGGACACGAGTCCAGGTATGCGCGGATACGCGGACATGAACTAACCCTTCGTCATCCGCCTGCGAAAGATGACCTGTCGGGTTCGGGCCGGCGAAGTTGCCCGGCCACCTGATGTGGCTTCACCCCAAGGGCCGCGTCGTGCGCGGCCCGGTCCTGCTTGGGTCTCCCGCTCCTGCCGATTCGTCATGGTCCGTCTCTCACCCGGACGGCGGCAGGATTCGGCGTCCGCCCGGGCGCCCCGCCCGGTGGCGGGGACTTGCCTCGTCTACGGATAGTGCGTCAAGAACTCGCTTTGTTGGGAGATCTGACGGTATCTGTGAATTTGTTCACTTCTGTGCGTCCGGAGTCCCGAGCGTCTCCACGGCCCCGGTCATTGTGCCCTGACACGGCCTCTGAGCAGCGGCTGCCGGGAGCTCTCCGGCAGTGCGGCGGCCCGGCGGGAGCTGGCTCCCGGAACCGGGCGCGCCGGTGTGATCAGCTCGAATGGCCGTCCTCGTGTCGGGTGACCCGCGCGGGTCCGCGTGCCGCCGCGGGGTCCGGGGCGGGAGGCCGGGCACGCCGGGACGAATGCGGTTCGCGGCGGCGAAGACGTCCGCGGCGCCGGGGGGCGGGTCTTCCCGCCGGGTCCGCCCAGGGGCCTCGCGGCGCCGGCGCTCCTGCCGGAGGGGCCGTGCGGACGGCGGCCGGGTCGCGGGCGGACCGGGAGCTGCCGGCGGGCGGGTCCGGAGCGGGAAGGGGGCGGAACCGGAGTGTGCGGCGGGCGGCGGTGCGCCGGGCGGGACCGGTTCCCGGCCGTGAGGTGTCGACGCGGTGGCGCGTCGCGGCCGCCACCGGAACGGGGGACACGGGGAAGGGGCCGGCGGGGAGGTCCCGGCCGCCCCGGGCCGGCGCGCCCCCGGCCCCCGCCGGGGTCCGCGTTGGATCCGGCCCCGGCAGCGGTGCCGCGCGGACCCCCGGGGGACGGTCACCGCGGGCCGCGACAGCCGTGGACGGCGCCCGCCGGACGGTGCGGCGGGCGGAGGAGCGGGAGCGAACCAGGCCGGGCCGCCGCCGGGGAGCGGCGGCCCGGTGGGACGTCAGCGGATGTGCATGCCCGAGATCGTGCGGGCGATGACCAGGCGCTGGATCTCGCTGGTCCCCTCGAAGATCGTGTAGATCGCGGCGTCCCGGTGCATGCGCTCCACCGGGTACTCCCGGGTGAAGCCGTTGCCGCCGAGGATCTGGATCGCCTGGGCGGTGACGGCCTTCGCGGTCTCCCCCGCGAACAGCTTGGACATCGATCCCTCGGCGGCCTCGAAGGGCTTGCCCGCCGCCGCCATCCACGAGGCCCGCCACACCAGGAGGCGGGCCGCGTCGATGCGGGTCCGCATGTCGGCGAGCTGGAAGGCGATGCCCTGGTTGTCGATGATCGGGCGGCCGAACTGCACCCTGGTCCTGGCGTAGTCCAGGGCGACCTCGTAGGCGGCGCGGGCTATGCCGACGGCCTGGGCGCCCACCGCCGGGCGGGACGCCTCGAAGGTGGCCATCGCCGCGTTCTTCACGCGGTCCCCGCCCTTCCTGGCGCGCTCGCGGGCGCGGGCCAGGCGCTCGTCGAGCTTCTCCTTGCCGCCCAGCAGGCAGTGGCCGGGGACGCGGACGTCGTCCAGCACCACCTCGGCGGTGTGGGAGGCCCGGATGCCGTGCTTCTTGAACTTCTGCCCCTGGGAGAGGCCGGGGGTGTTCGGCGGGACGACGAAGGAGGCGTGCCCCTTGGCGCCGAGTTCGGGGTCGACGACGGCGACGACGACGTGGACGTTGGCGATGCCGCCGTTGGTCGCCCAGGTCTTGGTGCCGTTGAGCACCCACTCGTCCTTGGCCTCGTCGTAGACCGCGCGGGTGCGCATGGCGGAGACGTCCGACCCGGCGTCGGGCTCGGAGGAGCAGAAGGCGGCGACCTTCACGTCGTCGGCGTCCCCGTACATCTGCGGGATCCAGGTGCCGATCTGCTCCTCGGTGCCGTTGGCGAGCACGCCGACGGCGGCCAGGGCGGTGCCGACGATCGACAGGCCGATGCCCGCGTCGCCCCAGAACAGCTCCTCCATGACCACGGGGATGCCCAGGCCGGTGGGGTCGAAGTACTGCTGGGCGTAGAAGTCGAGCGAGTAGAGGCCGATCTTGGCCGCCTCCTGGAGGATGGGCCAGGGAGTCTCCTCGCGCTCGTCCCACTCCGCGGCGGCGGGACGCATGACATCGGCGGCGAAGCCGTGGACCCAGTCCCTCACGGCCTTCTGGTCCTCGTTGAGCTCGAGCGCGAACTCCGCCATGGCAGCCCTCCATCCATTTGTTACTAGCGGTAACAGAAGTACGTTACCGGCCAGTCCGGTGTCAACCTCCGGCGCCCGGTACGCCCCTCCCCCGCGCCGGGTGTTACGTTGCGCAAAGGTGCCGACGGGGCGTCACAGGGTCGGGGAGAGGCCAGGACATGGAGACCACACACCGGGAGGACCGGCTCGGCGCCGCGGAGCGCCGCCGCAGGGAACTGCTGGAGGCCGCCGAGCGCGTGGTGCTGCGCGACGGTCCCGGCGCGTCGATGAACGCCATCGCCGCCGAGGCCGGCATCACCAAACCCATCCTCTACCGGCACTTCGGCGACAAGGGCGGACTGTACCGGGCCCTGGCCGCACGGCACACCGACGCCCTGGTGGACTCGCTGCGGGCCGCGCTGGACGCCCCCCGCGACCGGCGCGAGCGCGTGGAGGCCGCGCTGGACACCTACCTGGCCGCCATCGAGGCCCGCCCGCAGGTCTACCGTTTCCTGATGCATCCGGCCGAGGAGCCCGGCGGGGACCGCGGCTTCGACGTCGGGCAGCACTCCGCCCCCCTGCTGCGCCGGCTGGGCGAGGAGCTGGCCACGGTCATCGCCGAGCGCATCGAACTCGGTCCCGAGGGCGAGGAGCGGGCCCGGGTGTGGGGCCACGGCATCGTCGGCATGATGCACGCGGCCGGGGACTGGTGGCTGCGCGAGCGACCCTGTCCCAGGGAGCGGCTGGTACGGCATCTGGCCGACCTGCTGTGGGGTGGTCTGGTCACGGCGGACGACCGGGCGGGCGGCCCCGGCTTCTGACCGGTCGGGTCCGGGCCCGGCCGTCCGGCGCGGAGGCCGGCCGCCGTCCGCGGCGCGGACGGAACCGGACCTTCCGGTGGAAACCCTCCCCGGTGCGTGTGCGCCGTCCGCACCGGGGTGATCATCGCAGGGTGGCTCGGTTCGGGACCGGAGACGGACCTCGGTAGGCTGAGTCCCGATCCAGGGGCAAGGAGGAGCGAGAACGATGGCAGGCAACACGGAGCCGTTGCCGCCGCGGGCCAAGCTGGCCGTGACGGCGGGCAAGGCCGCGGCGGCGGTGTCACGGGCCGCGGGTCGTGGCAGCGGATCGGTGATCGGTGGACGGGTGGCGCTCAAACTCGACCCCGACCTGCTGGCCCGGCTCGCCCAGAACCTGGACGTCGTCCTGGTGTCGGCCACCAACGGCAAGACCACCACGACCCGGCTGATCGCCGAGGCCCTGCGGGCCGTCGGCCCGGTGGTCTCCAACGCGCTGGGCGCCAACATGCCCGCCGGCATCACCGCGGCGCTCGCCGGGGGCGGCGACGCCCGCTACGGCGTCATCGAGGTCGACGAGAAGTACCTGTCCACGGTGGCCCGCGACGTGTCCCCCAAGGCCATCGCCCTGCTCAACCTCTCCCGCGACCAGCTCGACCGCGCCGGTGAGACCCGCATGCTGGCCGAGAAGTGGCGCGAGGGCCTCTCCGGCTCCAAGGCCGTCATCGTGGCGAACGCCGACGACCCGCTGGTGGTGTGGGCCGCGTCCTCCTCCCCCAACGTGGTGTGGGTGGCCGCCGGACAGGAGTGGAAGGACGACGCCTGGTCCTGCCCCGCCTGCGGCGGCGTGATGCAGCGGCCGGGCGACGACTGGTTCTGCGGCGAGTGCGGTTTCCGCCGCCCCACCCCGAGCTGGGCGCTCTCCGGCGACCACGTGCTGGACCCGCACGGTTCGGCCTGGCCGATCCACCTCCAGCTCCCCGGCCGCGCCAACAAGGCCAACGCCACGACCTCCGCGGCCGTCGCCGCCGCCTTCGGCGTCCCCCCGCAGGTGGCGCTGGAACGGATGTACTCGGTGACCGCCGTGGCGGGCCGCTACGACGTGGTGTCCTACCAGGGGCGCGAGCTCCGGCTGCTGCTGGCGAAGAACCCGGCGGGCTGGCTGGAGACGTTCTCCCTGATCGACGGCCCGCCCGCACCCGTCATCCTGTCGGTCAACGCCCGCAGCGCGGACGGCACCGACACCTCCTGGCTGTGGGACGTGGACTACTCGCGGCTGGCCGGCCACCCCATCTGCGTGATCGGCGACCGCAAGCTGGACCTGGCGGTCCGGCTGGAGGTCGCCGGGGTGGACTTCCAGGTGTGCGAGAACGCCGCCGAGGCCGTGCGGCAGTGCCCGCCCGGCCGGATCGAGGCGATCGCCAACTACACCGCGTTCCAGGACCTGCGCCGCGTCGTCGGCAACTGATCCGGCAACCATCGACAACACGGCCGAGGAGACGGCGAGGATGGCGAGCATGAACGAGAGCGGCCTGCGCCTGGTGTGGGTCTACCCTGACCTGCTGAGCACCTACGGCGACCAGGGCAACGTACTGGTGGTGGAACGGCGCGCGCGGCAGCGCGGTCTGGGGGTGCACCGGATCGACGTCCGGTCCGACCAGGCGATCCCCACCTCCGGGGACATCTACCTGATCGGCGGCGGCGAGGACCGCCCGCAGCGGCTGGCCGCCGAGCGGCTGCGCCGCGACGGCGGGCTGAACCGGGCCGTGGACAACGGCGCGATCGTCTTCTCGGTCTGCGCCGGCTACCAGATCCTGGGGCACGAGTTCATCAACGACCTCGGGCAGCGCGAGCCCGGGCTGGGCCTGCTGGACGTGACCAGCACCCGCGGCGAGGGCGAGCGGTGCGTCGGCGACGTCCTGGCCGACATCGACGAGCGGCTGGGGCTGCCGCAGCTCACCGGTTTCGAGAACCACCAGGGCATCACGCACCTGGGGCCGACGGCGCGGCCGCTGGCCCGGGTGCGGCTGGGCAAGGGCAACGGCACCGGCGACGGCACCGAGGGCGCCTGGAACGACACCGTCTTCGGCACCTACATGCACGGACCGGTGCTGGCCAGGAACCCGCAGATCGCGGACCTGCTGCTCAAGCTGGCCCTGGACGTGAACGCCCTCCCGCCGGTGGACGACCGCTGGTACGAGGCGCTGCGCGCCGAGCGGATCGCGGCGGCCACCCAGCCCGCCTGACCGTGTCACCCCCGCCCGGAGACCCGGGCGGGGGCGGTCCTACCCTGGTTCGAGCGGATCGGCACGAATCGGGAGAGCTGCGGATGGACCACGACGGACACGGCATGACGGCGGATCTTCCGCCCTTCACCCTCGAACGTGGCCTGGAGTTCTCCGGCGAGCCGTTCTTCCTGGCCGGCAGCCTGCTCGCGCTGCTGCTCTACGGCTGGGGAGTCGTACGGCTGCGGCGGCGCGGCGACGCCTGGCCCGTGGGCCGCGCGGTCTCCTTCGCGCTGGGCGTGCTGACGGTCGCGCTGGTGATGTGCACCGCGCTCAACGACTACGGCATGGTGCTGTTCAGCGTCCACATGGTGCAGCACATGGTGATCAGCATGCTGTCGCCGATCCTGGTGCTGCTGGGCGCCCCGGTGACGCTGGCGCTGCGGGCGCTGCCGGCCGCCGGGCGGGGACGCAAGGGCCCCCGCGAATGGCTGGTGGCCCTGCTGCACAGCCGGTACATGCGGGTGATCACGCATCCGGGGTTCACCATCCCCATGTTCATCGCGAGCCTGTACGCGCTGTACTTCACCCCTCTGTTCGACTTCCTGATGGGCTCCAGGCCCGGACACATCGCGATGATGGTGCACTTCCTGGCGGTGGGGCTGATCTTCTTCTGGCCGATCATGGGAGCCGACCCGGGCCCGCACCGCCCCGGCTACGTGATGCGGATCCTGGAGCTGTTCGCCGGCATGCCCTTCCACGCCTTCTTCGGCATCGCGCTGATGATGGCGAGCACGCCGCTGGTGACCACCTACGCGGACCCGCCGGCCTCGCTCGGCGTCACCGCGCTCGACGACCAGCAGACGGCGGGCGGCATCGCCTGGGCGTTCAGCGAGATTCCGTCGGTCATCGTGCTGATTGCCCTGCTCATTCAGTGGTACTTCTCCGAGCAGAGGCAGGCTCGGCGGAGCGACCGGGCCGCCGACCGCGACGGCGACCGCGAGCTGGCGGCCTACAACGACTACCTGGCGTCGCTCCAGGCCCGCGGCCGGTGACCCGGCGCCGCGGCCGGGGTGCTCGGCGCCCCGGCCGCGGCGGGAGCGCTCCGCCCGGTCCGCCTGCCGACGGTGTCGGGAGGAGGGTGTGAGCGATGCCTGAGAGGGCGCCCGAGAGGACGAGGACGAGGCCCCTGCCGGAGAGGGCGAAGGCCATGGCGGTGACCACGGTGGCCGCCCTGGTGCTGGTGACCGCCTACTCCGTCGCCCTGGGCGGCAACGGCTGGCTGTGGTTCGCCTGGGTGGTGCTGGGGCTGGCCACCCTGGGCCTGGTCACGGCGCGGGAGCGCTGAACGGTACGGGCGGGACACGGTGTGTGTCCCGCCCGTCGGTCTTTCCCGGGGTGCCTCCCCGGACCTCCCCGGGACTGCCCGGGGAGGCGGGTCAGAAGTCGAACACGGCCCCGGTCTTCCGGACGAGGGCGCAGGTGCTGGGGTACTTCCCCTGCCAGGAGATCCGGACGTCCCGCCAGGTTCCCGTGGCGGAGGCGGTCACCGGCGCGTGGTGCGCCGTGCAGTGCTGCTCCCGTTCGGGCAGCGCCCGCATCCTGCCCCCGGCCTGGTCGAGGAGGATGCAGGCCTCGTCCGCCCGGGGGTGGGGGCCGTCCTGGTCGGGGCAGGTCAGCAGCACACCCCGGATCCAGGTGTTCCCGGCGTCGGAGATGGTCAGGAAGATCTCGCCGTGGGGCTGCGCCGGCTCGGTGGCGCGCGTGGCGGACGCCGGGACGAGGGCGAGAAGCGCGGCGGCGGCCGCGGCGGCGAAGGTTCGGGGGCGCGGGAACATGACGACTCTCCTCGGGACGGGCACGGTTCGGGGGTGAGCGCGATTGCGCCGACCAGGTCACCGCACCGCCCCGCCGCGGGCAAGCGTCCGCGCCCGCACCGTCACCCCGCCGGCGGAGGACGCTCCCCTGCCCGGGTGACGACCCCGGCGGCTCCCGGAGGCTCCCCGGCGGCCTGCGGAGCCGGGACGGCCCTCCCCCGGCGGCCCGTACGCCGATCGCGCCTCAGTTCCCTCCGCGCCGTTCCGCTGCCATGGAATCTTGCAGGAAACTTGCGCGACGCCTTATAAAGATGGTGATCGTCCCGGAGGGTCCGCCAGGACACCGACACCGCGTCCGCTCGCCGTCCGCTCGCCTGTCGCCGGGGTGTCCGCCGGACTTTCCGCATTCGGCTCGCACTGGACTTTCCAGGTTCGACTTGTGGGAGGGTGATCGATGGCGGAGGGGTGGACTTTCGCCGGAGAATCCGCGCGGGTGGACACCGGCGCGGTCACGCTCATCGAGGGTTCGTCGTTCTGTCTGTCCGAACCGGGCGGTGACATCGCCTCCGGGACACCCCAGGGCCTCTTCTACCGCGACACCCGCATCCTGTCGTCCTGGCGTCTGCGACTGGACGACGAGGAGATCGAACCGCTGTCCGTGATGGTCCCCGAGCCGTACCGGGCGGTCTTCCTCGGCCGCGCCCGGCCCCGGCCGGGGCAGGCGGAGGCGACGATCCTGGTGGAGCGGCGGAGGTTCGTCGGCGCCGGCATGCGCGAGGACGTGGTGCTGCGCAACCTCGGCAACGAGGCCGCGGCCTGCGTGCTCACCCTCCGCGCGGAGGCCGACTTCGCCGACCTGTTCGAGGTGAAGGAGGGCCGGGTCCGTCTCCAGGGCCAGCACGGCGTGGAGCACGGGGACGGGGTCCTGGCACTGTCGCGCCAGTGGCGCGGGCAGAGCCGCGGGGTCCGGCTCGCCGCCGAGGGGGCCACCGGCGCGCCGGGCTCGCTCACCTTCCGGGTCGTCGTGCCGCCGCGCGGCACCTGGGAGAAGTCCGTCCTGGTCACCCCGCTGGTGGACGGGGTCGAGACGCCGACGTCCTTCCCGCTGGAGCGGCCGGTGGAGCAGGCCGGGCCGGTGGTGCGCAACACCGAGTGGCTGGAGACCGGCCCCAAGGTGTCGGTGGGCGACGAGGCGCTGGCGGCGACGCTGAGCCGCAGCCGCCGCGACCTGGGCGCGCTGCGCATCTTCGACCCGGAGCTCCCGGACACCCCGGTGGTGGCGGCCGGCGCGCCGTGGTTCATGGCGCTGTTCGGCCGGGACTCGATCCTCACCGCGCTGATGTCGCTGCCGACCGATCCCCGGCTGGCCCTCGGCACCGCCCAGGTCCTCGCCCGCTACCAGGGCCGCCGGGAGGACCCGATGACCGAGGAGGAGCCCGGCCGGATCCCGCACGAGCTGCGCTTCGGCGTGGACGCCTCGCTGGTGCTGGGCGGCAACGTCTACTACGGGACCGTCGACGCCACCCCCCTGTTCGTCGTCCTCCTGGGCGAGCTGCTGCGCTGGGGCGCCGACCCGGCCGCCGTACGGGCGCTGCTGCCGCACGCCGACCGGGCGCTGGAGTGGATCGAGCGGTACGGGGACCGCGACGGCGACGGGTTCGTGGAGTACCGGCGCGCCACCGACCGGGGCCTGGTCAACCAGGGCTGGAAGGACTCCTGGGACGGCGTCAACAGCGCCGACGGGCGCATCGCGGAGCCGCCGATCGCCCTGGCCGAGGTGCAGGGCTACGTCCACGCCGCCTACCTGGCGCGCGCCCTGCTGGCCGAGGACGCCGGGGACACCGCCGGCGCCTCGCGCTGGCGGGACAAGGCCCGCGATCTCCGGCGCCGGTTCAACGAGCGCTTCTGGCTGCCGGACAAGGGCTGGTACGCGATGGCGCTGGACGGCGACAAGCGGCCCGTCGACTCCCTGGCCTCCAACATGGGCCACTGCCTGTGGAGCGGCATCGTGGACGCCGAGCGGGCCCCGCGCGTCGCCGAGCACCTGCTGTCCCCGGAGCTGTTCAGCGGCTGGGGGGTGCGGACCCTGGCCACCTCCATGGCCGCGTACAACCCGATGAGCTACCACAACGGCTCGGTGTGGCCGCACGACAGCGGCATCGCGGCCGCCGGGCTGATGCGCTACGGCTTCACCCGGCACGCCCGGCGCGTGGCCACCGCCGTGTTCGACGCGGCGGCGGCGTTCGGCGGCCGGCTGCCGGAACTGCTGTGCGGCTTCGACCGCGCCGAGTACGACCTGCCGGTGCCGTACCCGGCGTCGTGCTCGCCCCAGGCGTGGGCGTCGGCCACCCCGCTCCACCTGCTGAGGGTGCTCCTGGGCGCCGAGGCGTGCCTGCCCCACGGGCGGCTGCGCGTCGCCCCGGCCCTGCCGTCCCGTTTCGGACCGCTGCGCGTGGAGGACCTGCCGCTCGGCGACGCGCGGGTGCGCATCGAACTGCGCGACGGCCGGCTGGACGTGGACGGCCTGCCGGACGGGGTGAAGCTGACGGACGAGCCGTGCCCGTGCTCGGTGGCGGGGGGCTGATCCCTCCCCGCGGGCCCTGCCGCTTCCCCGCGGCCCCGGCAGCGCCCCGGCCCGTCCCCGGCGGTCCGGTCTCCCGTGCTCGCGGCCTCCGCCGTCCGGAGCCCGGGCGGACCGGACCTCCCGGACCGTCCGAACCACCTGAACCGTCCGAACCACCCGAACCGCCCGAAGGAGAACGGCCCCGCCGCAGCCCGCCGTCCCGGCCGCGCACGTCCCCGTCGTCCCCGTCGTCCCCGTCGTCCGGACCGCCCGGACCGTCCGGTCCGCCCGGACAGCCGACGCGAGCAAAGGAGGAGTCGAGTTGAGCAACCGGTCGCTTCGCATCGCCATGATCGCGCCGCCGTGGTTCGACCTGCCCCCGCGCGGTTACGGGGGCATCGAGGCCATGTGCGCGGACCTGGTCGACGCGCTGGTCGCACGGGGGCACCAGGTGACGCTGGTCGCGGCCGGGCGCAACGGCACCCGGGCGCGGATGGTGCGCACCTACGACGTGCCGCAGGGCCCGCGGCTGGGCGAACCGCTTCCGGAGGTGCTGCACGCCGCGGCCGCCGGGCGGATCCTCGACGGCCTCGACGTCGACGTGGTCCACGACCACTCCCTGGCCGGGCCGCTGCTGGCCCGCGGCCGGAACGTCCCCACGGTGGTCACCGTCCACGGCCCGGTCGAGGGGGAACCCGGGGAGTACTACCGGCACCTGGGCGACAGCGTGCACCTGGTGGCCATCTCCGACGCCCAGCGGCGCCCGGCGCCCGACCTCAACTGGTGCGGCACCGTGTACAACGCCCTCCGTCCCGAGGACTTCCCCTTCCGCCCGGAGAAGGAGGACTGGGTCCTCTTCCTCGGACGCTGCACCCCGGACAAGGGCATGCACCTGGCGATCGACGCCGCACGCGCCGCCGGGCGGGGGATCCGTCTGGCCGCCAAGTGCAGCGAACCGGCGGAACACGCCTACTTCGAGGCGGAGATCGAGCCGCGTCTGGGTCCCGGCGTCGAGTGGCTGGGCGAGGTCGGGGGCGAACGCAAGAAGGACCTGCTGGCCAGGGCCCGCTGCCTGCTGTTCCCCCTGCAGTGGGAGGAGCCCTTCGGCATGGTGATGATCGAGGCCATGGCCTGCGGCACCCCGGTCGTCACCCTGCGCCGCGGCTCGGTGCCCGAGGTCGTGGAGGACGGCGCGACGGGCCTGGTGCGCGACGATCCGGCCGAGCTGCCCGAGGCCCTGGAGGCCGTCGGCGGGCTGGACCCGGCGCGGTGCCGCAAGAGCGTCGTCGAGCGGTTCCGCCCGGAGATCATGGCGGCCGGATACGAGGTGGTCTACCGCCGGGCGATCGCCGCGCACGGCGGCGACCCGCGGGACGTGCCGCCGGAGCCGGACGGCTCCCTGGCCGACGCCGTGAACGCGGGCGCGGGCATGCAGCCCGTGGCCTGACCGGCCTCTCCCGCCGCCGTTCCCGGGCCGGGTCCCGCCGCGCACGGCGGCGGGACCCGGCCCTTCCCCGTCACCGGCCGACGGCGGCCAGGCCTGTTCGCGGCTCCGGCGCAGCAGGGCGCCGGGACCGCCCGCGGGCAGGTCCCCGGTGCCCCCGTCCTCCTCGTCCGGCAGAGGCTGGAGGGGGCAGGAGGAGGCTCGCAGGGCACGGCGGAGTCCTGCCGGTGGCGGGCGGGGCCGACCCGCCGGCCGACCGGGGAAGGGCTCCCCGTTCGCCGTCGCGGCGGGCGGCCGGTTCGGCGCGGCACGGCGCGGGGTCAGCGGTTGGCCTCGGTGGCGCTGATGTCGCCGAGCGCGGATCCCCTGTCCCGCTCGACGGCGAGGTCGCCGATGCTGACCACCCCCACCAGTGCCTCGCCGTCCAGGACCGGCAGCCGGCGCAGCGCGTGCTCCCGCATCAGGCGCACGGCTTCCTCGATCCCGTCGTCCGGGGCGCAGGTCACCAGGTCGGTGCTGCACACGTCCTGCGCCGGGGTGGCCTCCACGTCGCGGGCGTCGGCCATGGCCCGTACCACCAGGTCGCGGTCGGTCACCAGGCCGCGCAGCCGGTCGCCCTCGGCGACCAGCACGTCGCCGATGTCCTCCTCCCGCATCAGGCGGGCGACCTCGACGATCGGGGTCCGCGGGGCGACGGTGGTGGGGTCGGCCGTCATGATCTCGCTGATCTGCTGGGTCATCGGCTTCTCCAATGCGCTGTCGGGACGGCCCGGCGGCGTGTGCCGCCGGCGGGCCGCGAGTACCCGGCAGCTCCCCCGCGATGTCCGCCCGGGGACGGCGGAGTCCTCATGTACGGCCTCCGGCCGCGGCACCGCCCCGCCCGGGGTTCTCGCCGGTTCTCGTCGAGGGGTGGGGTGGGGGGAATGATTCCGGGAACGGTGGTGTTGTACCGGCCGGCTGCAGTTTCTGTGTGTTTGCGTTTTCCACACGCTCGCGAAGAACGCTGTCGCGGGCGCCGCCTTCCTTCAGGAGTCTGGAGAAGCCGCGTCCGGCACCGGCCCGGCCCCCGCACGGTGCGGGGACCGCACCCCCAGCCCTGACAAGGAGCAGAACATGACCCAGGGAACCGTCAAGTGGTTCAACGCCGACAAGGGCTTCGGCTTCATCGCCCGCGAGGACGGACCGGACGTCTTCGTCCACTACTCCGAAATCGACGCCTCCGGCTTCCGCAGCCTGGAGGAGAACCAGCGCGTGGAGTTCGAGGTGGTCCAGGGCCCCAAGGGCCCGCAGGCCACCGCCGTCCGCCCGATCTGACCCCCGGCGGACCACCACCCCACCAGGGCCGGCACCCCCACGGGCGCCGGCCCTCACCACACCCCGCCCACCCGGAACCACCCGCGGGCGGCAGGACCCGCGGTCTCAGGCGGGAAGCGCGGCTCCGCCGGCGGAAGCGTCCGCCAGCCGGGTGCGGGCCGCCGCCAGGGCGGCCTCCACGTCCCGCGTGCCGGTCGAGACGCACAGAGTGTGGGCGACGTCCTCCATCCGCTGCCGTACCTCGGGGCCGCCTGCTTCGGCGTTCAGCGCCACGAGGGTCTCGTACTGCTCCAGCAGGTTGCCCAGGACCGCGGGGTGGGCCATCAGCACGGCAGGTCTCCTCCTTCGCCCGTCGAGGTACCGGAACGCTCCGGTCGGCCCACCTGCTACCCCGTGTCCCTTCCGGCACTCCTGTCACATTCCCGCAGGTCTCCCCGGGAGGATCCGCCGGCGGGAGCCCGGGTCCGTCCGGGCCCGCGGGGACGTCCTCCGGCAGCGGTTGCGCCGAAGGTGGGCGCGGAGCATGTTCCTCGCGCGAGGAGGTACCTCTCCGGGGCCGCATCCCGGCGGCCGGACGCACCTTCCTCGGAGGAGTTGACACGTGGCCCTCTCCTACCCCACCCAGCCCGGCGACATCGACCGCCTGATCGCCGACGACCACGCGATCGTGGAGAGACAGTTCCAGCATCTGGAAGCGGGCAGGGGCGACCGGCGGGCTCTCGCCGACCGGATCGGCTTCGAGCTCTCCCTGCACGCCTTCGCCGAGGAGACCGTTCTCTACCCGCTCTGGCTCGACCTGGGCATGGAGGGCGCCAACCGCGACGCCCGGAACGAGCACCACGGCATGAAGGAACTGCTCACCGCCCTCGACAGCACCGAACCGGGCGAGGCCGATTTCGAGCGGGCGCTGACCGGGCTCATGGCCCTGGTGCGCCACCACGTCGCCGGCGAGGAGGGGGAGGAACTCCCGGCGTTCCGCTCCAGAGTGGGCCCCGAGAGGATGGCCGAGCTCGGCAGGCGGTTCATCGCCGCCAAGCGGCAGGCGCCGCCCGCCCCTCACCCGAACGCGCCCGACAGCGGCGGCATCACCGAGCAGGCCGCCGCCGCGCTGGCCAAGCCCCTGGACGAGTCCAGGGCCGCCGCGTCCGGCAAGCGGAAGCGGCTGCTCACCGACGCGTCCGGACTGCTGGACCCTCAGGCTCAGGCCGTCGTCGACGCGTACGCGGCTCTGGAACCCCTCCCCCTCGAAACCCTCACCCCGGGTCTGGCCCGCGAACAGCCCGGTCCCGGTGCCGCCATCAGGAGGGCGATGGAGGCCAAGGGGATCATCGGCCCCGAGCCGGTCGGGTCGGTGGAGGAGCTGAGGATTCCCGACGCGGCCGGCGGCGACCAGACCCTGCGCGTCTACACCCCCGCCGACCCGCCCGCCGGCCCGCTGCCCGTCGTCATGTGGATCCACGGCGGCGGCTGGGTGCTGTTCGACACCGACACCTACGACGCCTCCTGCCGGGGGCTGGCCAACAGGGCCGGTGCGATCGTGGTGTCGCCCGACTACCGGCGCGCGCCGGAGGCGCCCTTCCCCGCATCCCACGACGACGTTCTGACCGCCTACCGCTGGACGGTCGCCAACGCCTCCCGGTTCGGCGGCGACCCGGAGCGCATCGGCATCGGCGGGGAGTCGGTCGGCGGCGCCATGGCACCCGCGACGGCCATGCAGCTCGCCGCCGCCGGGGAACCGGTTCCCCGGGCGCAGGTCTGCGTCTACCCCCTGACGACCGTCGAGCAGTACGGGGAGTCGATGGAGGACGCCGCGGACGGCAGGCCCCTCAGCCGGGCGCTGCTGAGCTGGATGATGACGCACGCCTTCGAGGGCAGGCCCGACGCCGTGGAGGACCCCCGGGTCGACCTCCTCGGGCTGCCGCCCGACCGGCTCGCGGTCATGCCCCCGACCCTGGTGATCACAGCGGAACGCGATGTCCTGCGGGACCAGGGCGAGGAGTTCGCGCGCCGTCTGCGAAGCGCCGGGGTGCCCACGACCCTCACCCGCTACGACGGAGTGATGCACGAGTTCTTCGGCGCCTCGGCCGTCCTGGACAAGGCCGGCCGGGCGCAGCGGCAGGCGGCCGAGCACTTCACCCGCGCGTTCGCCGGTTCTCGTCGAGGGGTGGGGTGGGGGGAATGATTCCGGGAACGGTGGTGTTGTACCGGCCGGCTGCAGTTTCTGTGTGTTTGCGTTTTCCACACGCTCGCGAAGAACGCTGTCGCGGGCGCCGCCTTCCTTCAGGAGTCTGGAGAAGCCGCGTCCGGCACCGGCCCGGCCCCCGCACGGTGCGGGGACCGCACCCCCAGCCCTGACAAGGAGCAGAACATGACCCAGGGAACCGTCAAGTGGTTCAACGCCGACAAGGGCTTCGGCTTCATCGCCCGCGAGGACGGACCGGACGTCTTCGTCCACTACTCCGAAATCGACGCCTCCGGCTTCCGCAGCCTGGAGGAGAACCAGCGCGTGGAGTTCGAGGTGGTCCAGGGCCCCAAGGGCCCGCAGGCCACCGCCGTCCGCCCGATCTGACCCCCGGCGGACCACCACCCCACCAGGGCCGGCACCCCCACGGGCGCCGGCCCTCACCACACCTCCGGGCCGACGGTGGTCCGCCGATACTGCTCGCGGCCACGGCACCGGCTGCCCGCAGGCCGCGCGGCGCGATGCGGCACGGACTCCGCGGACGGCCCGAGCGGGACGGACGGCCGCGCACGCCGTGACGGACCCGGCGGAAGCGACGCCGGTGACGCCCCCCCACCATCGCGGCAGCCCGTGACCGCCCCGCGCGATGGGTCCCTAGAATCGATCGCATGAACCGGCGTCCGCGCTCCGCCCTCCGCGCACCAGGGGCGCGGGAGCGGCTGATGCTGCTGGTCCTGGCGGTACTGACGGGCCTGGTGGCGATGCACGGGCCGGCCACGGTCGGTTTGCCGGGCGGGTCCCACACCCGGCCCGCCGACGTGCACGCCATGCCCGCGTCCGCCATGGCACCCGACGACGCCGAGTGCGTGCACTCCCCGCACGGGACGGAGGGTCACCCGCACCACGCGGATTCCGTCTGCGCAGCCGCCGGCGTCTCCGGCCCGCCGGTCCTGCCCGCTCTCTCCGCCTCCGCGGTCACCACGGCGGCCGGCGCCCTCGCCGTGCCCCGAGTCCCGGCGGACTCGCTCGGCGGCCGTGCGCCGCCGTCCCTGAGCGAACTGCAACTCCTGCGCATATAGGACCGCCCGGCGCGCGCCGCCGCCCCCACCGGGGACGGTCGCCGCGTCCTGCCGTGCCCTTTCCGTACTTCACGCAGCAGGAGTTCGCACCACCATGACCGCATACCGTTCCGCCCTGCGCCGGGCCGCCGCCGCGGCGGCGGTGACCATGGCGGCCTCCGTCGCTCTGGCCGCCTGCGGCAGCGACGCCGCCTCCACCGGTCACGCGGGCCACGGCAAGCCCTCCGCCGGCGCCTCGGCCCCGGCTTCCGCCGGCGAGCACAACGCCGCCGACGTCTCCTTCGCCCAGGGGATGATCCCCCACCACCGACAGGCGCTGGAGATGGCCGGCCTCGCCGCGACCCGAGCCGCGTCCCAGGAGGTCAAGGACCTGGCGGCCGAGATCGAGAGGGCCCAGCAGCCGGAGATCGACACCCTCACCGGCTGGCTGGAGTCCTGGGGCGAGGACGTCCCCGCCGGAGGAAGCACGGATCACTCCGGCCACTCCGGCCACGGCATGACCGGGATGATGAGCCCCGAACAGATGGAGAAGCTCGAGAAGTCCTCCGGAAAGGAGTTCGACACCGCCTTCCTGGAGATGATGATCGAACACCACAAGGGCGCCGTGGCCATGGCCGAGGCCCAGAGGGAGAACGGCTCCCACGGCCCGGCCAAGTCCATGGCCGACGAGATCGTCACCACCCAGGGCGACGAGATCGACAGGATGAACGAGCTCCTCGGCAAGGAGTGATCCGAAAGTGACGCTCCGGGGGCGCCGGGACCCGTACTACACGGATCGCGGCGCCCCCGGACACAGCGCTTCCAACGCCGGAGGGCCGGTTCCCGCATGTCCCGCCGGTGCGGGGCGCGGAAGTCCGATCGCGTGTGCGCGGCCCCGGGACCGGGGAACGGGAGGGAGCACGGCCCCGGGCCGAGATCATGCCGCGCACCGCGCCGGCGCCCCGCACGGACGTTCGTCTTCGGTCGCGCGGCGCCCCGCGCACGGCTCCTTCGCATGGGCGCCGAAGACGGCCGCCCCCGCTCGGACGGCCGGGCGCGGGATTCCGCGATCCGCGTCTTCCGAGTGGGAACGCCCCGGTCATCGCCGCTTTCGGGCCCGGCGCACGGGCCGGTGCCGGCCGCGAGGCCGCCGGAGGCCCCCGGCCTCGGGGCGTCGGCGGTGACGGCGCCCATGGGGGGCACCTTGGGGGAGACGCTGTTCGTCCGCGGACCGCGATCGGCCCGACGCCTGCACCGGCAGCGGACGGGTAAGCGTCGGATACGGAACGGAATGGCCTGACAGCTCGTCACAGAAGTCGGCGCCGAGTCGGTACGGGTCCGGCCGGAGGCGGGCGGACGTGCTGGGACCCGCGCCCGCACCTCCGCCCGATCCCCCCTGTGACCTGGAAGAAAGCGGCTCAGAGGTCCACCTTGTAGCGTAGGGAGCCAATCCGTGTTCTACAACGTGCTCAAGTACGTCGTGCTGGGACCGCTGCTGCGGCTGCTGTTCAGGCCCCGGATCGAGGGCCTGGAGAACGTCCCGCAGGAGGGCGCGGCGATCATCGCCGGGAACCACCTGTCGTTCTCCGACCACTTCCTGATGCCCGCGATCCTCAAACGCCGCATCACCTTCCTCGCCAAGGCCGAGTACTTCACCGGGCCGGGGCTGAAGGGCCGGCTGACGGCGGCGTTCTTCCGCAGCGTGGGGCAGATCCCGGTGGACCGCTCGGGCCGCGGCGCCGGTCGGGCGGCGATCGAGGAGGGCCTGAAGGTGCTGCGCGGGGACGAGCTGCTCGGCATCTACCCCGAGGGCACCCGGTCGCACGACGGACGGTTGTACCGGGGCCGGACCGGGGTGGCCGTCATGGCGCTCCGGGCGGGGGTGCCGGTGGTCCCGTGCGCCATGGTGGGCACCTTCGAGATCCAGCCGCCGGGCCGGACCCTGCCGAAGATCGGGCGGGTGACCATCCGCTTCGGCGAGCCCCTGGACTTCTCGCGCTTCGCGGAGATGCACGGTGACCGCACGGTGCTCCGTGCGGTCACCGACGAGATCATGTACGCGATCATGAAGTTGTCCGGTCAGGAGTACGTGGATCTGTACGCCCCCGACGCCAAGGCCGCCCAGGCGGCGGCCCGGCGGAACGGCGAGGGTTCCGGCGCGGCTCCCGGGAACGCCGCTCCCTGAGGTCCCGCGGTGCGGCGGTCCCGGTCCGTGTTCCGGCGACGCCCCCGGCCGGCTCCTCCGGGCGCCGGACGGCGGGGGCGCCCCTCCCGCCGGGCCGGCGGGCCTCCCCGTCCGTGCGGGAGGAGCCGTGCGACCCCTTCCGTCACCGCGGCTCCGGCCCTCCGCTCCGGGGGACGGGGCGCGGGGCTACACCGGCGGGCCCTCCGGGGCGCCGTCCGCACGGCCGGCCGGGTCATCGGGCGGCCTCATCGACGTCAGTGCGAGCAGGCCGTTCTCCAGGTCCGTCACGTCGCCCGCGCCGAAGAGCGCCCGCTGGAGCAGGAATCCCTGGGCGACGCCGATGAGGGTGCGGGCCACCTGGTCGGCCGGGACGTCGTCGCGCATCAGTCCCCGCCGCTGGTACGCCCCGACGATCCTCACCCACGCCTCGCGCACGCGCGCATAGCCCTTGTCCAGGGCCTCGGCCAGCTCAGCGCTGCGCAGCGTCTCCGCCCACACCTGGACCAGCAGCGGCGGCGGGACCCTCTCCTCTTCCCCGTCTCCCAGGACGAGGCGCAGCACCTCGCCGAGGATGCGGCCCGGCGGGGGCGGGTCCTCGGACCGGGAGACGGCCTCGAACGCTCCCCCGACCTCCTCGAAGACCTCCAGGGCGATGGCCGCCACCAGTTCGTCCTTGCTGCGGAAGTAGCGGTAGACCGCGCCGGCCGACAGGCCCGCCTCGCGCAGGACGTCCTGCATGGACGTGGCGTGGAAGCCGTTGCGGGCGAAGCAGCGACGGGCGCCGTCGAGGATCTGGCGGCGACGGGCGTCGAGGTGTTCCTGGGAGACGCGAGCCATGCCCCCAACTTAAAACGAACGTTCATTCTTGACAAGGCGCGGTCCCGGGAGCACGGTGGAAGCGAAATAGAACGAACGATCCTTCTCTCAGAATCGGAGGAGTTCGCATGCCCTCCCCCTCCGCCCCCCGACCCGCTCCGCCCCCGGCCCGCGGCATCGTCCTGATCGCCGTGCTGGTGCCGGTGATCGCCGCCCTCGCCCTGTGGGCCTTCGCCTGGCCCGCCGCCCGCCTCGCCCCCCGTGACCTGCCGGTGGGCGTCGCCGGACCCGCCGCCGCGACGGCCCCGCTGGAGCGGAGCCTCGCCGCGCGCGGCGGCGCCTTCGAGGTGCACCGCTACGCCGGCGAGGCCGCGGCCCGCGAGGCGATCGAGAACCGGGAGGTCTACGGGGCCGTGGTCGTCTCCGCAGGCGGTCCGGAGCTGCTCACCGCCTCCGCCGCGAGCCCCGCGGTCGCCCAGCTGCTGCGGGAGGCGGTCGCCGGGCAGGCGCCGCCCGGCACCGAGGTCCGCGTCACCGATGTCGTCGCCGCTCCCCCCTCCGACCCGCGCGGCGCGGCGCTCGGCGCGAGCCTGCTGCCCCTGTCCCTGGCGGGTGTCGCGACCGGTGTCCTGGTGTGGCGGTTCGGACTGCGCGGGCCGTACGCCCCGGCCGCGCTCCTGGCGGCGGCCGCCCTGGCGGGCGCCGTCGCGGCGGCGCTGGGCCACGGCTGGCTGGGCGTCCTCACCGGCGACTGGTGGGCGGAGGCCGGAACGCTCGCCCTGGCCGTCCTCGCGGTCGGCTCGGCGGTGGCCGGGCTCGCGGCCCTGCTGGGCCCGGCGGGCATCGGACTGGGCGCCCTGACGGTGGTCCTGCTGGGCAACCCGTTCTCCGGGGCCGCCTCGGCGCCCGAACTCCTGCCGGAGCCGGCGGGAGCGCTCGGCCAGTGGCTGCCCCCGGGCGCGGCCGGCACGGCGCTGCGCTCGGTGGCGTACTTCGACGGCCACGGCGCCGCCGGACCGGTACTGGTGCTGGCGCTGTGGTCGGCGTTCGGGCTGGCCGCGCTCGCACTCGGGCGGCGGCGCGGCGCACCGGGCCCCGACGGGACCGCGCGGGCGCGCTCCCCTCTTCCGGCGGCCTGAGCCGCCGGACCGCGAACAGGCCGCGCGTCACCGTCCCGGTGGCCGCGGCCCTTCCGTGTTCCCGGCCTTCCCGTGTTCCCGGCCCTACACGCCCCGGTGGCCGGGGCGCCGGTCCCCGGCGGGCGGTCCGGGGTGGTGGGCCGCGATGCCGAAGCGGCTCCGTTCGCCCGCAGCGGACGGCACCTCCCGCACGGCCGAGACCGTGCTGATCACCTCGTCCTGCGCAGGCGCTTCCTGCTTCTCCAGTCGTTCCAGGTCAGCGGCGGTGACCAGGGCCACCAGCGGCTTCCCGTGACGTGTCACCACCACCCGCTCGCCGCCGTACACCACTCGGTTGATCAGGTCGGCGAGCTCAGCGCGGGCTTGCGTCACCGGAATTTCGTAGGCCATGCTCCAGCATAAACATATGTACGTCCTGTACATTTTGTACGCGGACTCGTCCGGCCTGCCCACCGGACCGACGAAGGGACCCGCTCATGGACCGTCCGACCGCCCGTCACGTCCTGCCCGAGTTCACCGAGCGCACCGCCTACGGATTCCGGACCGTGGATCCGTACTCCAAGCTGCTGGAGGAGCGCATCGTCATCCTGGGCACCCCGATCGACGACGCCTCCGCCAACGACGTCATGGCGCAGCTCATACACCTGGAGCACGCCGCGCCCGAGCGGGACATCTCGCTCTACATCAACTCCCCCGGCGGCTCCTTCACCGCGATGACCGCGATCTACGACACGATGCGGTTCGTCTCCTGCGACATCGAGACCGTCTGCCTGGGCCAGGCCGCCTCCGCCGCGGCCGTCCTGCTCGCGGCGGGCACCCCCGGAAAGCGCCTGGTCCTGCCCGGCTCGCGGGTGCTGATCCACCAGCCCTCCCTCGCCGAACCGGTCCAGGGGCAGGCCGGGGACCTGGAGGTCCACGCCCGGGAGATGCTGCGCACCCGGGAGAAGCTGGAGGAGATGCTCGCCCTCCACACGGGCCGGCCCGTGGAGCGGGTCCGGCAGGACGTCGAGCGGGACCTGTTCCTCGACGCCGAGGGCGCGGTGGACTACGGGCTCGCGGACCGGCTGACGGCCACGCGCAAGACGCCCCCCGCCATGCGCGCGGCCGGGTGACCGCCGGACGACCGCCCGACGTCCCGGACGAGAGGAGTCGAGGGCCGTGCTGCCTCCCGAACTGCCGCCCCTGCCCGCCCTGACCCGGGCCGAGGCCGACCTGGTCGACCGCTACCTGGAGGTGGTCGACCTCCTGGGCAGGATCAACCCGGCCCGGGGCCGCGACACCTACGGCGCCCTGCGCGCCGCCCAGGCGCTGGTCGGCCGGGCGGTCGCGCTGCGGGACGCGCTGACCGTGATGCACGACCGCGGCGAGGCCGAGATCCACGCGGCCACCCTGGCGCGGGCGCTGCGCGTGCTGGACGGTCCACGGCGCGCCTCCCTGGTCTCTCCGCCGCCCGGGCCGGACAGCCGGCCGGGCTGAGCGGGGCCGTGCCGGTGCGCGGATCCGCCGCGCGCCGGCCCCGTGCGCGTGGGGTCGTGGCGGGAGGGCTACCCGCGACGGCATGAGCTACCGCCGCGAGACGTCCCTGGAGCGCGACGACCGCAACTTCGTCGAGCTGCTCCAGGAACTGCGGGTCGTCCAGACCGGCGTCCAGATCCTCTTCGCCTTCCTCCTCACGCTCGCCTTCACCCAGCGCTTCCACGAGCTGGACGGGGTGCAGCGCGGCACCTACGTGACGACGCTGCTCCTGGCCGTCGTCGCGGCCGTCCTGTTCACGGCCCCGGCCGCGCTGCACCGGGCGCTGTTCCGGCGCGGGGTGAAACGGCTGCTGGTCGAGGTGTCCTCGCGGCTGGCCGCCGCCGGGCTGGTGGTGCTCGCCCTCGCGCTGACCGGATCGGTGCTGCTGGTGGTGGACGTGGTGCTGGGCCGGGCCGCGGGGATCGCGGTGGCGGCGTGCGTACTCGCCTTCTGCACGGCGGTGTGGGCCCTGCTGCCCCTGGGGATCCGGCGGTTCAGAACGGGGACTCGCCCGGCGGGGCGGCCCCCGGGGCCGTCGGCAGGGGACCGGTGAGGCCGCCGAGCGCGCGAGCGGCGCGGGGACGGCGCAGCAGGCCGCCGAGCCGGTCCGCCGGCGGGGCCACGGCGGGGAACCACAGCGGTGCCGGCGGTACCGGTCGGCCGCGCGGGCACGACGGCGACGGGTGCTCGGCGAGGACGGCTGCCGGTCGCTCCGCGCCGGTTTCCGCGGTCCGAAGCGGTGAACCTCCCGTGGGGCGCACGGTGTCGCCCCACCCGCCCCGGTCAGGCCGCCGGCGCCGTGCGGACGACGGTGGCGACGGCGGTGCCGAGTTCGGCGTCCGTCAGGTCGGCGCGCGCCGTCAGCCTCAGCCGGGAGACGCCGTCGGGCACCGAGGGCGGCCGGAAGCAGCCCACGGCCAGCCCGGCGTCCCGGCAGTCGGCGGCCCAGTCCAGGGCCGATTCCGGGGAGGGGGCGCGTACGGACACCACGGCCGCGTCCGGGCGGGCGGCGTCCAGACCGGCGGCCGTCAGCCGCTCGTACAGCCCCCTCGCGGCTTCGCGGACGCGGGAGGCCCGTCCGGGTTCGCGGCGCAGCAGTCTCAGCGCCGCGAGGGCGGCGCCGGTGGCGGCCGGGGCCAGACCGGTGTCGAAGACGAAGGTGCGGGCGGCGTTGACCAGGTGGTCGATCACCCGGGCCGGCCCCAGCACGGCGCCGCCCTGGCTCCCCAGGGACTTGGAGAGAGTGACGGTGGCCACCACGTCCGGGTCCCCGGCCAGGCCCGCGGCGTGGAGGGCGCCCCGGCCCCCCTCGCCGAGGACGCCGAGGCCGTGCGCGTCGTCCACCAGCAGCGCGGCGCCGTGCGCGCGGCACACCGCGGCCAGTTCGGGCAGCGGCGCGGCGTCGCCGTCGACGGAGAAGACGGCGTCGGTGACGGCCAGGGCGCGGCCGTGGAAGCCCTCCAGCGCCTTGCGGACGGCGTCGGGGTCGGCGTGCGGGACGACGGCGGTCCCGGCGCGGGACAGGCGGCACCCGTCGATCAGGGAGGCGTGGTTGGCGGCGTCGGAGACCACCAGGGTGCCACGGCCGGTGAGGGCGGTGACGGCCGCGAGGTTGGCGGCGTAGCCGGAGGAGAACACCAGCGCGGCCTCGAAGCCGCAGAAACCGGCGAGTTCCGCCTCCAGTTCGGCGTGCAGTTCGGTGCTGCCGGTGACCAGCCGGGAGCCGGTGGCGCCCGCGCCCCAGCGGCGGGCGGCGTCCGCCGCGGCGGCGGTGACCTCGGGATGCCGGGCCAGTCCCAGGTAGTCGTTGCCGGCCAGGTCGAGCAGCGGGGAGTCGGCGGGGCGGGGGCGCAGGGAGCGCACCAGGCCCGCGCGGCGGCGCCGTTCGCGCTCCTCCTCCAGCCAGCCGAACGGGTCCCCGGGGGCCGGGGAGGAGTTCTGGGGGTCCTGGGGCATGGGCCGTCCCTCGCCTTCCGTCGGGTCCGCCCAAAACTATCCGTGGACGCTCCCGCACAGGGTGTGGCGATCCACACATCTTCCGGGCGGGTGGTTGTGGGATGCGCTCTTGGCCGGGGGCGGCGGCGTAGGACAGGATCTGCGCCATGGACCTGCTGAACACGCTGGTGGACAAGGGGCTGCGGCGCGAGGCGCCCACACGCGACGAGGCGCTGGCCGTGCTGGCCACCTCCGACGACGAACTCCTGGACGTGGTGGCCGCGGCCGGAAAGGTGCGGCGCCACTGGTTCGGCCGGCGTGTGAAGCTGAACTACCTGGTGAACCTGAAGTCGGGGCTGTGCCCCGAGGACTGCTCGTACTGCTCGCAGCGGCTCGGCTCGAAGGCGGACATCCTCAAGTACACCTGGCTGAAGCCGGAGGAGGCCGCCGCCGCGGCCGGCGCGGGCGTGGCCGGGGGCGCCAAGCGGGTCTGCCTGGTGGCGAGCGGCCGCGGTCCCACCGACCGGGACGTGGAGCGGGTCTCGAAGACCATCGCCGCCATCAAGGAGGAGAACGGGGACGTCGAGGTGTGCGCCTGCCTCGGCCTGCTCTCCGAGGGCCAGGCGGAGCGGCTGCGCGCGGCGGGCGCGGACGCCTACAACCACAACCTCAACACCTCCGAGGCGACGTACGGCGACATCACCACCACCCACACCTACGCCGACCGCGTGGAGACGGTCCAGCAGGCGCAGGCGGCGGGCCTGTCGGCCTGCTCGGGGCTGATCGCGGGCATGGGCGAGTCGGACGAGGACCTGGTGGACGTGGTCTTCTCGCTGCGCGAGCTGGACCCGGACTCGGTGCCGGTGAACTTCCTCATCCCCTTCGAGGGGACGCCGCTGGCCAAGGAGTGGAACCTCACCCCGCAGCGCTGCCTGCGCATCCTGGCGATGGTCCGCTTCGTCTGCCCCGACGTGGAGGTCCGGCTGGCCGGCGGGCGCGAGGTGCACCTGCGGTCGATGCAGCCGCTGGCCCTCCACCTGGCCAACTCCATCTTCCTGGGCGACTACCTCACCAGCGAGGGCCAGGCCGGCAGGGCCGACCTGGAGATGATCGCCGACGCGGGCTTCGAGGTGGAAGGGGCCGGCGAGCGGACCCTGCCCGCTCACCGGGCGGACGCCGCGGCCGGCGGCTGCGGGCCGTGCGGCGGTACGAGCGGCACGGACGGTGAGGGAGCCGGCGGTGCCTGCGGGAGCGTCCCGGCGGCCGACCGGGCCCGCACGGACCTGGTGGCCGTGCGGCGGCGGGGCGCGGGAACGGAACTGCCGCCCAATGCCTGACGCGCCCCTCCCCCCGGGCCCCGGGGCGGGCCCGGGGCCCTCCCCCGAGGAGCTGCTCGACCTCGACCGCCGCCACGTCTGGCACCCCTACGGCCCGATGCCGGGCCGCTCCGAGCCGCTGGTGGTCTCCTCCGCCTCCGGTGTCCGGCTGCGGCTGGCGCGGCCCGCGTGGGGCCGCGACGAGCTGGTCGACGGGATGTCGTCGTGGTGGGCGGCGATCCACGGCTACAACCACCCGGTGCTCAACGACGCGGTGCGCGCCCAGCTGGAGCGGATGAGCCATGTGATGTTCGGCGGGCTCACCCACGAGCCGGCCGTGCGGCTGGCCGGGCGGCTGGTGGACATCGCGCCGGAGGGGCTGGAGCACGTCTTCCTCGCCGACTCCGGTTCGGTGTCGGTCGAGGTCGCCGTAAAGATGTGCCTGCAGTACTGGCGTTCGCTCGGCAGACCCGGCAAACGGCGGCTGCTGACCTGGCGCGGCGGCTACCACGGGGACACCTGGCAGCCGATGTCGGTGTGCGACCCGGACGGCGGCATGCACCACCTGTGGTCGGGCGTGCTGCCTCGGCAGGTCTTCGCGGACGCCCCGCCGGACGGCTTCGACGCCGAGCCGGATCCGGCGTACGCGGCGCACCTGCGGGAGCTGGTCGCCGCCCACGCCGACGAGCTGGCCGCGGTGATCGTGGAGCCCGTGGTGCAGGGCGCGGGCGGGATGCGTTTCCACTCCCCCGCCTACCTGCGGGTGCTGCGCGAGGCGTGCGACGAGCACGGCGTGCTGCTGGTGCTGGACGAGATCGCCACCGGCTTCGGGCGGACGGGCGCGCTGTTCGCGTCCTGCCACGCGGAGGTCACCCCGGATGTGATGTGCGTCGGCAAGGCCCTGACCGGCGGCTACCTGACGATGGCGGCGACGCTGTGCACGCCGCGGGTCGCGGAGGGCATCTCGCGGGGCGAGGTGCCGGTGCTGGCCCACGGCCCGACCTTCATGGGCAACCCGCTGGCCGCCGCGGTGGCGGGCGCCTCGCTGGACCTGCTGCTCGGGCAGGACTGGGCGGGCGAGGTGAAGCGGATCGAGACGGGGCTGCGCGAAGGGCTCGCCGGGGCGGCGGGGCTGCCCGGGGTGCGGGACGTGCGGGTGCTGGGGGCGATCGGCGTCGTCCAGCTCGACCACGAGGTGGACATGGCGGCGGCGACCGAGGCGGCCGTCCGCGCGGGCGTGTGGCTGCGGCCGTTCCGCGACCTGGTGTACACGATGCCGCCGTACGTCACCGGCGACGAGGACGTGGCGCGCATCGCGGCCGCGGTGTGCGCGGCGGCGCGTGCGGGCTGAGCGCACGCCGGAACGAAGGGGCCGAAGAGCTCGAAGGGGCTCGGCCAGGGGATCGAGGAGAGGCGCGAGGATGTCGGTGCTGGTCGTCACCGGTACGGGTACGGAGGTCGGCAAGACGGTGGCCACGGCGGCGCTGGCCGCCACCGCCGTGGCGGCGGGCCGCTCGGTGGCCGTGCTCAAACCCGCCCAGACCGGGGTCGCCGAGGGAGAGCCCGGTGACGTGGCCGAGGTGCGGCGGCTGGCCGGGGCGGACGTGACCGCCGTGGAGCTCGCCCGCTACCCCGAGCCGCTGGCGCCGGAGACCGCGGCCCGGCGCGCCGGCCTCCCCCCGGTGCGTCCCGAGGAGGCGGCGGAGGCCGCGCGGCTCCTGGCGAAGGAGCACGATCTGGTGCTGGTCGAGGGCGCGGGCGGGCTGCTGGTGCGCTTCGACGACCGGGGTTCGACGCTGGCCGACGCCGCCCGGCTGCTGGAGGCCCCGGTGCTGGTGGTCGCCGCGGCCGGGCTGGGCACGCTGAACGCCACCGCGCTGACGGCCGAGGCCCTGCGCTCCCGCGGCCTGGAGTGCGCGGGGGTGGTGGTCGGGAGCTGGCCGCGGCAGCCCGACCTGGCGGCCCGCTGCAACCTGGCCGACCTCCCGGTGGCGGCCGGTGCGGCGCTGGCCGGGCTGCTGCCGCAGGGCGCGGGCTCCCTGGACCCGGCGGTGTTCCGGCGGCGGGCCGGGACGTGGCTGGCCCCGGAGTTCGGCGGCGTCTGGGAGGGCGCGGAACCGCCCGCGGCGGCAGACTTGGGGTGACCCGTCCGAACGGAGGGACCCCATGACGACGGATCGCGGCGCCGGGCTCCCCTCCCACGAGCCCCGGAACGACACCGTGCGCCATCCGCTCTTCGCCCGGTACTACGCCCGCTTCGCCCCGGCGCTGGACGTCCGCGCGGGCATCGGGGCGCACCGCGCCGAGCTGACGGCGGGCCTGTCCGGCCGGGTGGTCGAGGTCGGGGCGGGCAGCGGGCTGAACTTCCCCCACTACCCGGCCGGCGTCCGGGAGGTGGTGGCCGTCGAGCCGGAGCCCCGGCTGCGGCGGGCGGCGGCGGACGCCGCGCGGGAGGCCCCCGTCCCCGTCTCCGTGGTGCCCGGCACGGCGGAGGAGCTGCCCGCGGACGACGGGGAGTTCGACGCGGCCGTGGTGTCGCTGGTGCTGTGCTCCGTACGGGACCCCGAGCGCGCCCTGGCGGAGCTGCGGCGGGTCCTGCGGCCCGGCGGTGGGCTGCGCTTCTACGAGCACGTCCGGGCCGAGGGGGCCGCGGGGTTCCTGCTCCAGCGGGCGCTGGACCGCACGGTGTGGCCCCGGTTGTTCGGCGGCTGCCACACCGGCCGGGACACGGTGGCCGCGATCGGGGCGGCGGGTTTCGCGGAGGTCTCCCACCGGCGGCTGCGGGTGCCGGAGCGCGGTGCGCCGACCCCGGTCTCGGCACATGTGCTGGGCAGGGCGCGGCGGCCGTGAGGACCGTCCCGGACGGGCGGGCCGCGCACGCGCGGATCCGCCCGGCGCACCGGCGCCGCTCACCGGCGGGGGCGGGTTCGGCGGCGGCCGGCTCCACGGGCTCCGCCTCGGACATCCCGCTCGTTCCCGCTCGCTTCGGTGCAGCCGCGGCGGACCCGCATCACGAGCCCTTCCGCCACGGCGATGAGGCGGACGGGGGCGGGCCACGGCTCCGGACCGGCCTCGCCGCACTCCCCGCCTCCCCGCCGGTGCGGACGGCCCGGGCGGCGTCCTCGCGCAGCCGCCGGGTCGCCCCCGCACCGGCCCGGGCGGGGACGGGGGCGTCCGGGACACGGCCGGGCCGGGGAACGACACCTCCGTTCCGGTGGTTCACCGGCGGCGGCCGGCGGCGGGTGTCACAGCGTCCAGCCGCGCAGCTCGTCGGCGACGGCGCGCACGTCCGCCGTGCCGTCCTTGACCAGCCGGGCCAGGTCGCGGACCTGCTCGGGCAGGACGGCGACCTTCAGCCCGCTGGCCACCAGGTAGGCGTAGGCGACGGCGGAGGCGAACAGGGCGTTGGACCGCTCCAGGGCGGGGACGTGCAGCAGGAGCTGGAGCAGCGCGGCGGCCCGGTCGTGGGGGTCGGGGTAGACGGGCCGGTCGAAGACGGCCGCCTCGTGGCGGGCGACCGCGGCGATCAGTGCGCCGTAGTCGGTCACGCGCGGGTCGCCGGGGGTCTTCTCCTCGGCGATCATGAGCAGCCAGGCGAGGTCGATGCGGACGGTCACGAAGGTCTGCGGCCCTCGCGTTCCCGGCCGAACTCCTCGGCGAAGACGGCTTCGTACTGCTTCATGAAGTCGGCCGCCGCGTCGACGAACGCATGCCCCACCTCGCCCGCGTCCCGGCGGACGAGTTCCTCGATGTAGCGGTTCACACTGATGCCCCGCTGGAGTGCCCGCCTGCGGGCGGCCTCCGCGGTCGTCTCGTCCACGCGGACGTTCAACTGGGTCTTGGCCACACCACCACGCTAGCGCCGGAACGCTAGCGTCGGCAAGCGTTCCGTCCCGCCGCGCGGCGGGACGTCCCGGGCCGTCCGGTGGATGCGCCGCCGCGTGCCGGGTACGGCACTGGTGACGGCTCCCGCCGGGGAGCCGTCCGTCCAGACCGGGAGGTGCGGTGTCCACGGAGACGGAGAAGACGCGCGCGGCGCGGGGGGACGGGCGGGTGGCCGCCCGCGCCCGCGCGCTGACCAAGACGTACGGCGGCGGCGAGGCGGCCGTGGTGGCGCTGGACTCGGTGGACGTCGACATCGCCGCCGGCCGGTTCACCGCGGTCATGGGCCCCTCCGGGTCGGGCAAGTCGACGCTGATGCACTGCCTGGCCGGGCTGGACACGGCCACCGGCGGGCAGGTGTGGGTGGACGACACGGAGATCACCGGGCTCGGCGACACCGAGCTGACACGGCTGCGGCGGGACGAGATCGGCTTCGTCTTCCAGTCCTTCAACCTGCTGCCCACCCTGACCGCGCGGGAGAACATCACCCTGCCCATGGACATCGGCGGCCGCAGGCCGGACCCCGGATGGCTGGACACGGTGATCGACACGCTCCGGCTGCGGGACCGGCTGGACCACCGCCCCACCCAGCTCTCCGGCGGCCAGCAGCAGCGGGTGGCGTGCGCCCGCGCGCTGGTCTCGCGCCCGAAGCTGGTCTTCGCCGACGAGCCGACCGGCAACCTCGACTCGCGCTCCGGCCTGGACCTGCTGGACTTCCTGCGCCGTGCCGTGGACGAGCTGGGGCAGACGGTGGTGATGGTGACCCACGACCCCCGCGCCGCCGCCCATGCCGACCTGGTCCTCTTCCTCGCCGACGGGCGGATCGTCGACGAGATGCCCGAACCCGCCGCGGGGGCCGTCCTGGAACGCATGAAACGGTTCGACCCCGTCCGGCAGTACTGACCGCCGCCGGAAGCCGACCGTTACCGGAAGCCGACGACCGAGGAGGCGCCATGGCGAGACCGTTCCGTTTCGGTGTCAACCTGATCACCCCCGAGTCCGGCGACGCGTGGCGCGCGAAGTGCCGCCGCGCCGAGGCGCTGGGGTACGACGTGCTGCTCGTGCCCGACCACCTGGGCGCGCCCGCGCCGTTCCCGGCGCTGGTCGCCGCGGCCGAGGCGACCGAGCGCCCCCGGGTGGGCACCTTCGTCCTCAACGCGGGGTTCTGGAACCCCGCCCTCCTGGCCCGGGAGGTCGCCACCTGCGACCGGCTCACCGGCGGACGGCTGGAGCTGGGCCTGGGCACCGGGTACGTGCGCTCCGAGCACGACCGGGCCGGACTGCCCTGGGGCTCCCCCGGCGAGCGGGTGGACCACCTGGAGCGCACGGTCGCCGAACTGGAGCGGCTGCTGCCCGACCCCGAGCACGTCCCGGCACCCGAGCAGCGCCCCCGGCCGCCCCTGCTGATCGGCGGGAACGGCGACCGGGTACTGGGGCTGGCCGCCCGCCACGCCGACATCGCCGCCTTCACCGGAGCGCGTCCGGCCCCCGGCGAACCGGAAGGCGTCCTCCAGTTGATCACCCCGGCCGAGCTGGAGGAGCGGGTGGCCTCCTACCGCCGCCTCGCCGCCGGGCGGCGGGAGGCGGCGGAGCTGAACTACCTGGTCCAGCAGGTGAGGGTCACCCGGGACCGGCGCGCCGTGGCCCGCGAGCTGGCTCCCTACGCCCCGGACTGGACGGAGGACGAGCTGCTGGCGCACCCGGCCCTGCTCACCGGCACCGTCAAGGAGATCGCGGAGCAGGTGCGCGCCCACCGCGACCGGTACGGCTTCACCTACTTCTGCGTGCTCGAACCCTCCATGGAGGCCTTCGGCCCGGTGATCGAGGAACTGCGGAACGGCTGATGACCGCATGGTGAAACTCTCCGCGCCCGGCGCCCGGCCGCTGCTGGGATGCCCGTATGAACGACTTTCCGACCCCCTCCGGGATCCTCATCCGCGCCGCGACCGCGGCGGACGCCGACACCGTCCTGGCCTTCTGGAAGGAGGCCGCCACGGGGACGAGCGTCAGCGACGACCGCGAAGGCGTGGCACGGCTGGTCGAACGGGATCCGGAGGCCCTGCTGCTGGCCGAACACGACGGGCGGCTGGTGGGCTCGGTGATCGCCGGCTTCGACGGCTGGCGCTGCCACCTGTACCGGCTCGCGGTCCATCCGGAGCACCGCCGCCGCGGCGTGGCCTCGGCCCTGCTGAGGGCGGCCGAGGAGCGGTTCACCGCGCTGGGCGGGCGGCGCGGCGACGCCATGGTGCTCGACGACAACGAGGTGGCCCACCGGGCGTGGCGCGCCGCGGGCTACGCGCCGCAGCCGCAGTGGAGCCGCTGGGTGAAGCCACTGGGCTGAGCCGGACGGCCGCCGGAGGCGGGGAGGCGCGGCCGTCCGGCCACGGCGGTCGGCTCCCCGGCCGCGCGGAGGGAAGCCCCCGGCCGCACGGAGGACCCGGAGGAGGGGCGTGCGGGCGTTCCCCGGCGGACGAGCCCTCCGGCGGCGGTTCCGGCTCCCGCCGGGCGCGCCTGCCCGTCCTGCCCGACCATGGGATGGAGGTGTCCCGATGACCGAAGTCCTCCTCCTGCTCCTGGCCCTGCTGCTGACCCTCGCCTGCTCGGTGTTCGTCGCGGCGGAGTTCTCGCTGACCACCGTGGAGCGCAGTGAACTGGAACGGGCCGCCGAGCGCGGCGAGCCGGGTGCCGACAGCGCCCTGAAGGCGGTGCGGTCGCTCACCTTCCAGCTCTCCGGCGCTCAGCTCGGCATCACCGTGACCGGCCTGATCATCGGCATGCTCGCCGAACCCTCGATCGCCCGGCTGCTCGCCGGCCCGCTGCGCGCGGTCGGCCTGCCCGCATCGGCGGCGTCCTCGACGGCGCTGGTACTGGGCACCGCGGTGTCCACCGTGATGCTGATGGTCGTCGGCGAGCTGGTGCCGAAGAACTGGGCGATCTCCCGGCCGCTGCCGGTCGCCCGCAGAGTCGCCGTCGCCCAGCGTGTCTTCAGTGCCGCCTTCCGGCCGCTGATCACCCACCTGAACAACACCGCCAACCGCGTGCTGCACCGGCTCGGCCTGGAACCCACCGAGGAACTGGCCTCGGCCCGCTCCCCGCAGGAGCTGGTGGCGCTCGCCCGCCACTCGGCGAAGGAGGGCGCGCTGGAGGCGGACACCGCGGAGCTGTTCGTCCGCACCATCCAGCTCTCCGAGCTGACGGCGCAGAGCGTGATGACGCCCCGGGTGCAGGTGACCGCCCTGGAGGAGCACACCACCGCCGAGGACGTGGTCAACCTCTCCCGGGCGACCGGCCTGTCCCGCTTCCCCGTCTACCGCGGCAACCTCGACACCGTGATCGGCGTCGCCCACGTCAAGGACGTGATCGCCGTCCCCGCCGGCCGCCGCCCCCACTACCCGGTCGCCGAGCTGCTGCGCGAGCCGGTGCTCGTGCCTGAGTCGCTGACCGTCGACCGGCTGCTGGACCGGCTGTCGGGGAAGAACAGCATCGCGGTGGTGATCGACGAGTACGGCGGGACCGCCGGTGTCGTCACCCTGGAGGACATCATCGAGGAGGTCGTGGGCGAGGTGCGCGACGAGCACGACCCGCTCCAGACACCCGACCTGGTCCCGGCCGGCGAGGACGAGGAGGGCCGCACGCTCTACGACGCCGACGGCGCCGCCCGCGTCGACCAGCTGGAGGCCATCGGCATGCGCGCGCCGGAGGGCCCGTACGAGACCCTGGCCGGACTGATCGCCACCGAACTGGGCCGGATCCCCTCGGTGGGCGACACCCTCACGGTGGCCGGCTGGCGCCTGGAAGTCGTGGACGCGACCGGCAGGCGGGCCGCCGGGGTGCGCATGACCGCGCCCCCGGCGACGGAGCAGGACACGTACGGCGCCGATCACCACTACACCGGCGGACGCCACCACGGGCCGGAGATCGTGGGCGCCGACGGCGCAGACGGCGGTGCCGCCACCGACGGGGAGGCACGCCGATGACCGTCGTCCAGCTGGTGATCGGCCTGCTGACGCTGGTCGCCAACGCCTTCTTCGTGGGCGCCGAGTTCGCGATGATCTCCGTGCGCCGCAGCCAGATCGAGCCGCTCGCCGAACGGGGCGAGAAACGGGCGCGCAGCGTGGTGTGGGGCCTGGAGCACGTGTCGGCGCTGATGGCCGCCGCGCAGCTGGGCATCACGCTGTCCACGCTGGTGCTGGGCGTGGTGGCCGAGCCCGCGATCGCGCACCTGCTGGAGCCGCTCTTCCACCTCGCGGGCGTTCCCGAGGGCCTGAGCCACCCGATCGCCTTCGTGATCGCGCTGGCGGCGGCGACGTACCTGCACATGCTGTTCGGCGAGATGGTGCCGAAGAACATCGCGCTGGCGGCTCCCGAGCGCACCGCGCTGCTGCTCGGGCCACCGCTGGTCGCCGCCACCAGGACCCTGCGGCCGGTGATCTTCGGCATCAACGCCCTCGCCAACGTCCTGCTGAAACTGCTGAGGGTGGAACCCAAGGACGAGGTGTCCTCGACGTACTCCGACGACGAGCTGGCCCGCCTCGTGGCGGACTCCAGCGAGGCCGGGCTGCTGGACGAACGCTCCACGGAGCGGCTGCGCGACGCACTGGAACTGGGCCGCCGCCCGGTGGCCGAGGTCGTGCGCCCCTCGGAGCGCGTCGTCTCGGCCCGGTTCGGGATCACTCCCGAGGGCCTGGAGGAGCTCTCCGCGCGCAGCGGTTTCTCCCGCTTCCCGGTGCTCGACAGCGGCGGCCGGGCCCTGGGCTACCTCCACGTCAAGGACGCGCTCGACGCCTCGCCGCGCGACGTGCCGTTCCCCGTCCCCGCCCTGCGGCCGGTCGCACGGGTGCGGGCGACGACCCCGCTGGACGACGTGCTGGGCGCCATGCGCAAGAGCGGCACCCACCTCGCGGCGGTGATCGGCGCCGACGGCAGGACGGCCGGGCTGGTCACCATGGAGGACGTGCTGCGCGAGCTGGTGGGCCGTTAGCCCGAGCCGCCGGCGCGGGCCGGTGGGCCGTACGGGTGGAGGGCCGGGGCGCGCAAGTGGGCGTACCGAGCGGTCGGTTACGATGACCCGCGCCATGGACAGTACACCCGCCTCCTCCACCCCGCCCGTCATCACCAGCTTCGTCGCCCTGGGGGACTCCTTCACCGAGGGCATGTCCGACCTGCTGCCGGACGGCAGCTACCGGGGCTGGGCCGACCTCCTGGCCACCCGCCTCGCCGCGCGCACCGACGGCTTCCGGTACGCCAACCTGGCGGTCCGCGGCAAGCTGATCGGGCAGATCGCCGAGGAGCAGGTGGACGTCGCCGCCGCCCTGGGAGCGGATCTGGTGACGCTGGTCGGCGGCCTCAACGACGTCCTGCGCCCGAAGTGCGACATGGGCCGGGTGTGCGGGCTGCTGGAGCAGTCCGTCGCCAAGCTCGCCCCGAACTGCGGGCGGCTGGTGCTGATGCGCAGCCCTGGCCGGCGCGGACCGGTCCTGGAGCGGTACCGGGGGCGGATGGAGCACCTGTTCTCCTTCATCGACGCCCTCGCCGAGGAGCACGGGGCGCTGGTGGTCGACCTGTACAGCGGCGACGCGCTGAGCGATCCGCGGCTGTGGGCGGACGACCGGCTGCACCTGACCGCCGAGGGCCACCGGCGGGTCGCCGAGGCCGTCTGGCAGCGACTCGGCCACCCGGCCGAGTCGGACTGGCGGGCGGCCCTGCCGCCCGCCGTCCTCCCCCGCTGGTACGAGCGCCGCATCGAGGACCTGCGTTTCACCCGGCGGCACCTGCTGCCCTGGATCGGGCGGCGGCTGACCGGACGCTCCTCCGGCGACGGGCTCCCGCCCAAGCGGCCCGACCTGGCTCCGCTGGACCCGGCCGTGGACCGGGAGCGGTACCCGGCTCCGGACCTGACGTCCGGCCTGTGAGCCGGGGCCGGCACCGGATCCCGGCGGGCGGACCTGGCACGGTCCGCCCGCCGGGACACCCGTAGAATCCCCGGATGTGACCGACAAGCCGCGCATCCCCAACGTCCTGGCCAACCGCTACGCCTCCGCGGAACTGGCCCGCCTGTGGTCCCCCGAGCACAAGGTGGTGCTGGAGAGGCGGTTGTGGCTGGCCGTGCTGCGGGCCCAGAAGGACCTGGGCGTGGACGTGCCGGACGAGGCCCTGGCCGACTACGAGCGGGTGCTGGAGAACGTCGACCTCGCCTCGATCGCCGAGCGCGAGAAGGTCACCCGCCACGACGTGAAGGCGCGGATCGAGGAGTTCAACGCCCTCGCCGGACACGAGCACGTGCACAAGGGCATGACCTCCCGCGACCTGACCGAGAACGTCGAGCAGCTCCAGATCCGGCTGTCGCTGGAGCTGGTGCGCGACCGCTCCGTCGCCGCCCTGGCCCGGCTGGGCCGACTGGCCGCCGAGCACTCCGGGCTGGTGATGGCCGGACGCTCCCACAACGTCGCGGCGCAGGCCACCACGCTGGGCAAGCGCTTCGCGACCGCCGCCGACGAGCTGCTGGTGGCGTACGCCCGGCTGGAGGAGCTGCTGGGGCGTTACCCGCTGCGCGGTGTCAAGGGCCCGGTGGGCACCTCCCAGGACATGCTGGACCTGCTGGGCGGCGACGCCGGGAAGCTGGCCGACCTGGAGCGGCGGATCGCCGGGCACCTCGGTTTCGGGCACACCCTCACCTCCGTCGGCCAGGTCTACCCGCGCTCGCTGGACTACGAGGTGGTGACCACGCTGGTGCAGCTGGCCGCGGCGCCCTCCTCCCTGGCGAAGACGATCCGGCTGATGGCCGGTCACGAGCTGGTGACCGAGGGGTTCAAGCCGGGGCAGGTGGGTTCCTCGGCGATGCCGCACAAGATGAACACCCGCTCCTGTGAGCGCGTCAACGGTTTCGCCGTCATCCTGCGCGGCTACGCCTCGATGGTCGGGGAGCTGACGGGCGACCAGTGGAACGAAGGCGACGTCTCCTGTTCGGTGGTGCGGCGTGTCGCCCTGCCCGACGCGTTCTTCGCCCTCGACGGCCTGCTGGAGACCTTCCTGACGGTGCTGGACGAGTTCGGCGCGTTCCCCGCCGTCGTGGCCCGCGAGCTGGACCGCTATCTGCCGTTCCTGGCCACCACCAAGGTGCTGATGGGCGCGGTGCGGGCCGGGGTGGGCCGGGAAACGGCCCACGAGGCCATCAAGGAGCACGCGGTCGCCTCGGCGCTGGCCCTGCGCGAGGGCGCCGAGCGCAACGAACTGCTGGACCGGCTGGCCGCCGACGAGCGCATCCCGCTGGACCGGGGACAACTGGACGGATTGTTGGCCGACCGGATGTCCTTCACCGGCGCGGCCGGCGACCAGGTCGCCTCGGTGGTGGCCCGGATCGAGGAGATCGCCAAGCGGCATCCGGAGGCCGCCGCCTACACCCCGGGCGCGATCCTCTGACCGTCCGCCCCGACTGACGAGGGCCCTCCCGGGAAGGAGAACCCCCGCGCAACGACCGCCGGGAGGGCCATGACCGAGAACGCGATGTCCGGGACGAACCGGTCCGGGGCGAGCGGTCCCAGGAGGAGCATGTCCGGGGAGGAGATGGAGGCGCTGCGCGCCCGTACCGTCCCGGACGTGGTGGCCGAGGGACTGCACGTGCTGTTCTGCGGGATCAACCCCGGCCTGACGACCGCCCGTCTGGGGCACCACTTCGCCCACCCCGGCAACCGCTTCTGGCCGGTCCTGCACGCCTCCGGGTTCACCCCGCGGCGGCTGAAGCCCTCCGAACAGCACGAGCTGCTGGAGTACGGCCTGGGCATCACCAACATCTCCCCCCGTCCCACCGCCCGCGCCGACGAGCTGACCGCCGAGGAGTACCGCGAGGGCGGGCGGGTGCTGATCGAAAAGGTGGTGCGACTGCGTCCGGCCTGGCTGGCGGTGGTCGGGGTGACCGCCTACCGGGCGGCCTTCGGCGACCGGAAGGCCCGGATCGGCCCGCAGGAGGCGGCGATCGGCGACACCCGGGTCTGGGTGCTGCCCAACCCCAGCGGGCTCAACGCCCACTGGACCCTGGAGACGATGGCCGAGGAGTTCGGCCGACTGCGGACCGCCGCGTTCGGCGACTCGTCCTGAGGAAGAGCCCGCCGGCCTGCCTGTCAGGCGTCGCGGTGGCGCAGGACGGCCAGTCCCCCGCAGAGGGCCGCCACCGTCCACAGGCCCATGACCGCCATTCCGCTCCACGCTCCCAGCGGCCCCTCGGGCACCGGGTGCAGCACCTGCTGCCCGGCCCGGTCCGGCGGGAAGCGGGCCGACTCGCCCACCACCGGGGATATGAGGAAGACCAGCGGCTCCGGCAGACTCGGCGCGGCCGTCCGGTGCCGGGCGCCGAAACGGTGAAGTCGCATGTCAGCTCGGTACTGGCGAAACTGGGTGCACGCGACCGGACTCAGGCGGTGATCACCGCGTACGAGTCGGGGTTCGTCACACCGGGCTGACTCAACGGACGCCCTGTGACGGCTCCCCCGGCGCTCGCCGCGCTGCCGCTCGCCGGATACCATCCGCCCACGGATGTGCACTACCGGGAGGCGGACGTTGGGACGGCTCACCGGCAGGGACCCTTCCCTGCTGCGCAGGATCAACTCCACCGTCGTCCTGCGGGCGCTGCGCGCCGCCGACGGCACACCGACGCTGTCCGACCTGGTCCAGGCTACGGAGCTGTCCCGTCCGACGGTCGAGGGCGTGGTGGAGCAGCTGGTGGCGGCCGGGTTGGCGGCCGAGGCCACGGGCGGTCCCGGTGACGTCCGGAGGCAGGGCCGTCCCGCACGCCGCTACCGCTTCCGGGCCGAGGCCGGCCATTCGCTGGGCGTCGAGATCGGCCCGCACCGGGTGGCGGCCGTGCTCGCCGACCTGTCCGGGCGCCGACTGGGCACGGCCGAGCGGGAGGTGTCCGCGTCCGCTCCGGCCGAGGAGCGGCTGGAGCGGACGCGGAGCACGGTCGCCGAACTGCTGCGCCTCTGCGGGGTTTCGCACGGCACTTTGCGCGCGGTGGGCGTGGGCAGTCCCGGCATCGTGGAGGCCGACGGCACGGTGCGGCTGTGCACCGCGCTGCCGGGCTGGACCGGGCTGCCGCTGGGCGAGCGGTTGCGTCACTCGTTCCGCTGCCCGGTGCTGGTGGAGAACGACGCGAACGCCGCGGTGCTGGCCGAGCACTGGAAGGGCGCGGCCGTCGGCTCCGACGACGTGGTGTTCGTCCTGGCGGGGCTGAGTCCGGGCGCCGGCTCGCTGATCGGCGGGCGGCTGCACCGGGGGTTCGGGGGAGCCGCCGGGGAGATCGGCGCGCTGCATCTGCTGGGCCGTGAGGCCGCCCCGGAGCACCTGCTGTCGACGACCGGGGAGCCGCTGCATCCGCTGGACGAGGCGGCTGTGGCGGAGGTCTTCGCCCTCGCCCGCGGTGGGGACGAGCGGGCGCGGCAGGCCGTGGACCGTTTCCTCCGGCGGCTGGTGCACGACGTGGCGGCGCTGGTGCTGGCCCTCGACCCCGAACTGGTGGTCGTCGGCGGCTGGGCCGCCGGACTGGACGGGGTGCTGGCCCCGCTCCGCCGCGAGTTGGAGCGCTACTGTCTGCGGCCGCCGCTGGTCGAGCTCTCCCGGCTCGGTGCGGACGCCATCGCCACCGGTGCGCTGCGGCTGGCGCTCGACCGTGTCGAGGAGGAGCTGTTCACCGTCGAGGACGCCGACGCCCGCTGACGTCCGCGGGGCGTTTCCGGAGCTTTGGGGACGCCCCGCGCCGCCGGTCCGTCAGCTCGCCATCAGGGCGACCCCGCCGGTGTCGCCGAAGGTCAGCCGGCAGGTGTCGGCGCGGTAGGTGGAGACCGCGACCGCCGCGGTGCCGCCCGCGGCGAAGTAGCGGGTGGTGACGACGAGGACGGGCGCGCCGGGCAGGCGGTCGAGCCGTTTGGCGTCCTCGGCCCGGGCGGAGCCCAGCTCCACGGACCGGTCCTGACCACCGGGTTCGAGGCGGTTCAGCTCGCGGAGGACGGCCCGGCCGCGGGCGGCGCCCGCGTCGGTCTCTATGGCGGACATCCCGGGCACGGAGGCGGCCGGGACGTACAGCAGCTCGGTGGCGACCGGCTGGCCGTGGACCACCCGCACGCGGTGGACGGTGAACACCGTACGGTCGGCGTCCGCGCCCAGCATCCCGGCCACCGCGGCGGGGGGCGCGCTCTCCTCGCAGCCCTCGGTCTGCCAGGCGTCTCCCGGGGCTCCGGGCCAGCCGTGCCGGGCGGGCTCCACCTCGATGCCGACGCGCGGCGGGGCGACGGTGGTGCCGACCCCGCGGCGGCGCTGGAGGCGGCCTTCCAGTTCCAGCTGCTCCAGGGCCTGGCGGAGCGTGGCGCGGGCGACGCCGAAACGTGCGGCCAGCTCACGTTCGTTGGGGAGGATCTCCCCCACCTCGAACTCCGAGTCGAGCGCGTTCGACAGCACGGTCCTGAGGTGCCAGTACTTCGGCTCCGGCACCGTTTCCGGTCGCGTGGTCCCCACCCTTGCCTCCGCAGTCGCCGTGTCCCGTCGGTTTACACGCTTGTTTTTTAAAGGTTGTTGCGTATACCGAACCTTAAGGATCCTTAACCCTCTTGGTCAAGACCAATCGGCCCGCTAGCGTGCTGCCCGGAACGGGCCGGACCGGGACCGGCCGGCAAGCGGAGGAGGGTGGGCATGGCCCAGCGGGATGCGGCACGGCAGGTCACCGTCGTCACCGGCGGCAGCCGCGGCATCGGGGCGGCGGTCGCCGTCCGGCTGGCGCGGGCCGGACACGACGTGGCCGTCGGCTACGAGCGGTCGGAGGAGGCCGCCCGCGCCGCGGTGGAGGCGGTGCGGGCCGAGGGGCGCGGGGCGATCGCCGTCCGGCTGGACACCAGCGTGGAGAGCGAGGTCGACGCCCTCTTCGAGGAGACGGCGGCGCGGCTGGGGCCGGTCACGGGGGCCGTCCTCAACGCCGGGATCACCGGGCCGCTGGGCCGTTTCACCGAGACTCCCACCGAGGTGATGCGCCGGGTGGTGGACGTCAACGTCATGGGGACGCTGCTGTGCGCGCGGCGGGCGGCGCTGGAGATGTCCACGCGCCACGGCGGGTCCGGCGGCGCGATCGTCACGGTCTCCTCGTGCGCGGCCACGCTGGGCAGCCCGGGCGAGTACGTCCACTACGCCGCGTCCAAGGCCGCGCTGGACGCCATGACGGTCGGGCTGGCCAAGGAGCTCGGACCGGAGGGGGTGCGGGTGAACTCCGTCCAGCCGGGGGCGATCCTCACCGACATGCACGCCGCGATGGGCGATCCGCAGCGACCGTGGCGCAAGGCCGAGGTCATCCCGATGGGGCGCCCCGGGGAGCCCGGGGAGGTGGCCGCCGCGGTCGCCTGGCTGCTGTCGCCGGAGGCGTCGTACACCACGGGCGCGGTGCTGCGGGTGAGCGGCGGGCTCTGACCCCGCCCCGGCGGACGGCCGGACGCCGGGGCGCGGGGGACACGGCGGGCCGGGCGGAGGATGGTTGCCCGGCCCACTCCGCGCCGCTACGCTCGGTTACCGGATCGTTACCGTGCGAGGTGGACAGGCGTGACATCCCAGGTTCTCGACGACGGCCCCGCCATGGCGGAGGCCTCCCGGCCCCGCGGTTCCGCACAGGAGTTCCCGGCCGACCACACCGAGGCGGTGCGCTCCGTCGTCGAGGGCGCCGTCTCGCCCCTGGCGGCCGACGTCGACCGACTGGGGCGCTTCCCCCGGGCCGGCGTCGACGCGCTGGCCCGGGCCGGCCTGCTCGGACTGATCAGCGCCGCCGAGGTCGGCGGACGCGGCCAGGGCCTGTCCGCGGCGGCCCACGTGGTGGAGCGGCTGGCCGCGAGCTGCGGTTCGACGGCCACGGTCGCGATGATGCACTACGCGGCCACCACCCTGATCGAGGCCCACGGCCCCGGCGAGGTGCGCCGGGCGATCGCCCGGGGCGAGCACCTGACCACCCTGGCGTTCTCCGAGAAGGGCTCCCGCAGTCACTTCTGGGCCCCGGTCGGCACCGCCCGGCACGACGACCGGGACGGCGCGTCCGTCGTCCTGGACGCCGAGAAGAGCTGGGTCACCTCCGCCGGTGAGGCCGACAGCTACGTGTGGTCCAGCCTCCCCCTGCGGGCCGGGGGCGCCATGACGCTGTGGCTGGTGCCGAGCACGGCCGAGGGTCTCCGCGCGGCCGGGGGATTCGACGGGCTGGGGCTGCGGGGCAACGCCTCCGGTCCCGTCTCGGCCGAGGGGGTCCGGGTTCCCCGCGACGCGATGCTGGGAGCCGACGGCGCCGGGCTGGACCTGGCCCTGGCGACGGCGCTGCCCGCCTTCCTAGTGCTGAACGCGGCGGTCTCCCTGGGCCTGATGGACGCCGCCCTGGAGCTGGCCGGGACCCACCTGGTCACCGCCCGGCTGGAGCACCTGGGGCGGTCGCTCGCCGAGGATCCGGGCCGGCGGGCGCTGTACGCCGAGCTGCGCATCCGGGTGGACGGGGTGCGCGCCTTCCTGGCCGACACCCTGGAGGCGCTGGAGACGGGCCGCGAGGACGCCACGCTACGGGTCCTGCAGGTGAAGGCGGTGGCCGCCGAGGCGGCCCGCGAGGTGACCGACGGCGCGATGCGCCTGTGCGGCGGGGCCGCCTTCCGGCGGGAGTTCGGAGTGGAGCGCCGTTTCAGGGACGCGATGGCGGCGCGGGTGATGGCGCCGACGACCGAGGCGCTCCACGACTTCGCCGGCCGGGTGGCTCTCGGCCTGCCGCTGTTCGACGGCCCGGCCCGTCCCGCCGGGGAGGTCCGGGCATGACGCTGCTGATGGGCGCGGTGGCCTACGACCCGAAGACCGTCACCATCTGGACGGGGTTCCGCGCCTGGCTGCGCGACCGCGGGCTCCCCTTCGACTTCGTCCTGTACTCCGCCTACGAGCGCCAGGTCGAGGACCTGCTGGAGGGGCGGCTGCACGCCGCCTGGAACTCGCCGCTGGCCTGGGTGCGGGCCTCCCGCATGGCGAGGGCCGCGGGACGCCGGGTCCGGGCGCTGGTGATGCGGGACACCGACTGCGACCTCACCTCCGTCGTCCTCGTCCGGCGCGACGCGCCCCACACCTCGCCGCTGGATCTGAAGGACGGCACGGTGGCCGTCGGCGCGGTCGACTCCCCGCAGGCCACCCTTCTGCCGCTCTCCCTGCTGCGGCGGGCGGGCCTGCGACCCGGAGAGGATGTCGCGGTGCGCCGGTTCGACATCGGCACCGGGCTCCACGGCGACCACGTCGGCGGGGAGCGGGAGGCGGTGCGCGCCCTGCTGGCGGGCGAAGTGGACGCGGCGTGCGTCCTGGACGGCAGCCACCTGCTGTTCGGCCGGGAGGGGACGCTTCCGCCGGGAAGCACCCGGGTGCTGGCGCAGTCGGCGCCCTACGACCACTGCACCATGACGGTGACCGACACCGCCCCGGGCGAACTGGTCGAGGAGTTCGCGAGGCTGCTGCTGTCGATGTCCCCCGCCGACCCCGAGGCGCGTCCGCTGCTGGACCTGGAGGGGCTGACGGAGTGGCGGCCGGGCCGCACCACCGGCTACGCGCTGCTGGAGGCCGCGGTGGACGAGGCGGGCTTCTACGACTCCGCCGGGAGGATCACCGCCGAGGACTACGAGCCGTGACCGCTGCGGACCCGCCCGTCCTCCGCCTCGGGCCGCTGGGCTTCGAGCGGGGCGCCCACCTGCTGGTGCAGCACGCGCTGCGCGGGCTGCGGCCGGGGGAGGAACTGGGGGTGGCGGGGGACGATCCGGCGCTCTCCGTCCATCTGAGGGCGTGGTGCCGCGAGCACGGCCACCGGGTCCGGCCGCCCGGGCCCGGGGAGCACGGGGTGCGGGAGTGGGTCGTGCGGGGCCGCTCCGACCTGGACCGCTGGTCGGACGCGGAACGGGCGGGGGAGGCCGGGCCGGGCAGGGTCCTGGCGCGGCCCTCGCCCACCTGGGGCCTGGCGGCGCGCGGCGCCCTGGTCGAGAGCGGCGGCCCGGCGGGCCCCTTCGACCTGGCGGACCGGGACCACGTCTGGGCGGACGTCGCGCCCTCCCTCTACGCCCGTGCCGCGGCGGAGCAGTGGGACCCGGCCTCGGCCGTCGACTGGGAGGCGTCCTTCGAGCTGCCCGGGGAGATCGAGCGGGCCGTCGTCCAGGTGATGACCTATCTGGTGGAGAACGAGCAGGCCGCCCTGGTCGTGCCCGCCCGGCTGCTGGCCCGGATCCACCCGCACTTCCGGGAGGTCCTCCAGCTGCTGGCCGTCCAGGCCGCCGACGAGGCGCGGCACATGGAGGTCTTCACCCGCCGCGCCCTGCTCAAGGGCGGCGGGATGGGCACCTCCTCCGCCGGGGGGCGGCAGTCGCTGGGCACGCTCCTCACCGAGGCGGACTTCTCCCTGGCCTCGTTCCTGCTGTCGGTGCTCGGCGAGGGGAGCTTCCTGAACCTCCTGGGCTTCCTGGAGAGGCACGCCCCGGACCCGGTCACCCGCCGGATCACCGGTCTGGCGCGGCGCGACGAGGCCCGGCACGTGGCGTTCGGGGTCGCCCACCTCCACCGCCGGGCCACTCTCGACCCGGCCTTCCGCGCCCGGCTCCGCGCCGCCGTCGAGCGCCGCCACGACGCGCTCGTGGACACCGCGGGGCTGAACCGAGACGTCTTCGACTCCCTGGTGGTCCTGGCCGCCGGCGCGTGGACGCCCGAGGCCGTGGCGCGCGGGTACGACGCGGTGGTGCGGCTCCAGGACGAGATGGACGAGGGCAGGCAGCGCCGCCTGGTCCACCTCGGGTTCCCCCCGGACGAGGCGGCCGAGGTGTCCGCGCTGCACACCCGGAACTTCATGTGACGGACGGCCCCGGGGCGCCCCGCCCGTCGCCCCGCCGTCACCGTGCGAGGTGGGCCAGCTTCTCCGGGTTGGAGACGATGTAGACGCGCTGGACGAGCCCGTCGGCCGCCTCCGGCACGAGAGCGGCGTACGGGCGGCCCTCCGAGGTGGCCAGGAGGGCGGGTCCGCCGTTGAGTTCGAGCGGGGCGACCGCCAGGCCGGGAACCGGGGTCTGCGAGATCGCGGCCAGGAAGCGGGCGACCTTGCCGGCGCCGAGGATGGTCCGCAGCGGTGCCTTGGCCCTGCCGCCGCCGTCGCCGACCAGCCGGGCGTCGGGGGCCAGGACGGCGAGCAGGCCGTCCAGGTCGCCCTCGACGGCGGCGGCCAGGAAACGCTCGGTCAGTTCCCGCCGCTGCGCGGGGTCGGCCTCGAAGCGCGGGGTGCGCTCGGCGACGTGCCGCCGGGCGCGCGCGGCGAGCTGCCGTACGGCGGCCTCGCCGCGGTCCAGGATTCCGGCGATCTCGGCGTGGGGCAGGCCGAAGGCCTCCCGCAGGACGAACACCGCCCTCTCCAGCGGGGAGAGCGATTCCAGGACGACCAGCACGGCCAGGGAGACGGACTCGGAGAGCATCGCGCGTTCGGCCGCGTCCTCGACGGTGTGCCCGTAATCGGTGGCCAGCGGTTCGGGCAGCCACGGCCCGACGTACGCCTCGCGCCGGGAGGCGATCTGCCGCAGGCGGTCGACGGCCAGGCGCGTGGTGGTCCGCACCAGGTAGGCGCGGGGTTCGCGGACGGCCGCGCGGTCGGCCCCGGACCAGCGCAGCCATGCCTCCTGCACCACGTCCTCGGCGTCGGCCACCCGGCCCAGCATGCGGTAGGCCACCCCGAGCAGGAGCGGACGGTGTTCCTCGAAGACGCTGGTGCCGTCGGCCGCCGTGCCGGACACGGCGCCGGTCGTGTTGTCGTTCGCCACGGGGCCATCCCACCCCATGCGGCGGGATGTGTCCAAGTGGTCCGGTGACCGGTCCCCGCCCTTCCCCCGGTGGCCGGCCGCTGACATGGTGTCCACACACGTGTGGCCAACCGTCCGATGTCCCCAGGAGGGTTCCATGACCCCACCGGCCTCCTTCGTCCGCGTCGAGCCCGACGGCGGCCCGGCGTTCACGGTCGCGTACGAGCGGCACGGCTCCGGGGAGCCCGTGGTCCTGCTGCACGGCATCGGCCACCACCGGCAGGCCTGGGAGCCGGTGACCGGCATCCTGGCGGCCTCGCACGAGGTCGTCGCCGTGGACCTGCCCGGCTTCGGCGAGTCGCCCGCGCTGCCTGACGGTCTGCCCCACGACCGGACCGTACTGGTGCCGATGCTGGCCGCGTTCTTCGCCGAACTGGGCCTGGACCGCCCGCATGTGGCGGGCAATTCGCTCGGCGGGCTGCTCGCCCTGGAGCTGGGCCGCGGCGGGCACGCCCGCTCGGTGACGGCCTTCTCCCCCGCCGGTTTCTGGACCGAGCTCGAACGGCGCTACGCCTTCGCCGTGCTGACCGGGATGCGGGCGGGCGCGCGGCTGCTGCCCCAGCCGGCGGTCGAGCAGATGGCCCGCAGCGCGATCGGCCGGGCCGCGCTGACCGGCGCCGTCTACGCCCGCCCGGGCCGCCGTTCGCCCCGGGCGGTGGTGGCCGAGACACGCGCGCTGCGCGAGGCGCCCGGTTTCGAGTCGGCGCTGGAGGCCGGGCGCGCGGGCGACGAGGCGTGGGCCGCGGACGTGCCGGACATTCCCGTCACCATCGCCTGGGGCACCCGCGACCGTCTGCTGCCGCGTCAGCAGGGTGTCCGGGCCAAGCAGGCGATTCCCGGCGCGCGGCTGGTACGGCTGCCGGGCTGCGGGCATGTGCCGATGAACGACGACCCGGCGCTGGTGGCGCGGGTCGTTCTGGACACCGTCGGCTGACGGCGGTCGGTGCCGGGCCGGACGTCCCGCGCGTCCGGCCCGGCACCGCCCCTGTCGCCGCGTCAGACCTCCAGCTGCTCCTCGATCCTGCGCAGCTGGTGCCTGGCCATCGCCAGGTTCGCCCGTGCCTTGTCCAGCGCCAGGTAGAGGAAGAGGCCGTTGTTGCCGCGCCCTCTCATCAGCCGGATCAGGTGGTACTGGGTGCCGAGGGTGATCAGGATGTCCTCGATCTCGTCCTTCAGGCCCAGCATCTCCATGGTCCGCGCCTTGGCGCGGACCACGTCCGTGTTGCCCGCGGCGGCCACGTTCAGGTCGAGTTCCTTGCCTCCTCCGATGGTGCCCAGGGCCATGCCGCTGGTGTAGTCGACGAGTGCGGCCCCCAGGGCGCCCTCGACGGAGGTCATCGCGTCCTTCAGGGCGGTCTCGGTGTTGGCCATGGTTGCGGTGTTCCCTTTCTTCGGTGCGCACCGGGCACACCGGTGCGCTTCTCACTGCGGGTCAGGGCTTGCCGGGCGGGCGCGGGCGCGGCGTGCCCGCGCCCTGGTGCGGTCGCGGTGCGGCCCGGGTCTTCTCCGGCCGTTCTCCCGCGCCCTCGACCAGGTCTGCGATGCGGGTGCCGGCCCGGCGGGCCTCCAGGTGGATCCGGCCCACGTTGGCGTGCGGTTCCGCCAGTACGGCCAGGACGGCCGCGGGGCCCGCCGCGTAGGCGGCGAGGTACCCCTCCTCTCCTCGCACGAGCAGTTCGCGGAACCTCCCCCGGCCGGCGCCGTCCGCGAGCCGCAGGGCTCCCACCAGTGCGGACGTGGTGAGCGTCGCCAGGGTCCCGGCGTCCGTGCCGGGGGCGTCGTGGGCCAGCAGGGTTCCGTCGGAGCCGATCGCGACGGCTCCCGTCAGGTGGGGGACGCGGGACCTCAGCAGGCGCAGCTCGCCGAGCACTCCGAGGTCCCCGGCGGTCTGCCGCCGTCTGCCGGAGAGCTGCTTCAGGGCGCGTTTCATGACGGGACGGCGGGGGTGTCGTGGGCGGGCGGGGGTGTCACAGGCGTGCCTCCAGGGCGTCGCGGATCCGGCGCAGCAGGGCGACGTCCGGGTCGGTGAACGCCTCCGGCGGCTCGGGCGCGGGGGGCGTCTCGATGTGTCCGGAGGCGGCCAGGCGCCGTACGTCGATCAGGACGTGGAAGGCCGGGCGGCCGAGCTGCCGGGCGATGTCGGCGGGGGTGCGCACGCCGTCCGCCAGGTCCAGGACGGCCCGCTGCCTGCGGGTCGGGGGTGCGGCGGCGCCGGACGTCCGCCGGGCCACGGGGGCGGTGTCGACCTGCGGGTGCGGCCACAGGTCCTCCAGCAGCCGCCTGCGGCGCAGGACCTCCCGCTGCAGGGCTCCGGCGCGCACGGGGCGGACGGGGCCCAGCCAGTGGGCGACGCCGCGGCGGAAGCGGGCGGGCCCGCTGCCGGGGGCCAGGGCGAAGAAGGCCGCGTCGTACAGCGCGCCCAGGTGGTAGACCTCCAGTTCGCCGCGGGTCAGCCGGCCGCTGTCGACCAGGAAGCGGCCGACCTGGCGGCGGGCGCCCGCCCGGTCCACGGCCTCCCGCCAGCCCTCGGCGGGCAGCCGGCCGCCGCGGGTGAGGAGGGTGTCGAGACCGGGAGCGGCGGGGCTCTCGGCGTACACGACCTGTCCGTCGCGGAGGTAGAGCGTTCCGCCGCCGCGCAGCAGCGCTCCGGTGGCCCGTTCGGCCGCCAGGTGTCCCAGCATCGGGGAGAGGGCGGCGCTCATGCGAGGACCAGCCGTTCGGCCAGGTCCCGCAGGCGGATGCGGGCGAGGGCGAGGTTGCCGTCGTCCCGGTCGAGCCACAGGTGGATGAGGAGGCTGTCGTCGAGGACCCGCTCGACGAAGCGCAGCAGGTGGTAGCCCGTGCGGGTGGTGACGACGAGGTCCTCGACCGGGTCCCCCTCGTCCGGCTTCCCGGCCCCGCCGGGGCAGGGCGCGGTGAACGCGGTGTGTTCGGCGGCCACGCGGGCGAGTTCCGCCGTCTCGGCGGCGGTGGTCTCGTGGTCGCCGCCCGCCGGGTCGCCGACCGCTCCGAGCGCGAGCCCGCTGGCCCAGTCGACCACGGCGGCGCCGCGGGCACCGGGCAGTGTCATGGCCTCGAGCAGGCACTCGTCGATTCCGGGCACGCGTCTCCCCTCCTGCACGGCGTGCGGACGCACCCACCAATCGGTGCGGAAGTGGCGACGAGATTACGCAGGGTGTCACCCGTTTCGGGCACATCTGATCGATTCTGATCACAGGAGCGGCGTACTGTTCGGGAGGCAAATGAACTTGTCATTTTCACGTCGCTCTTCGCCCGCCGCCGAGCCCGAACCGGCCCGTCCCGCTCCCGGAAGCGACACCGCGGAACCCGGGAGGGGTGTACGGCGGCACATCCGGGCGTTTACCTGGAACAGGTGTTCACGCGGCGGGGAAGTTCCCCGGTGTTCTCCTCACGCGATCACCATGAGCGGCCGTACGACCGGCTCCATCCGATCCAGGAGGTTCGTCCATGACACGAGGAGACGCGTCCGGGCCCGTGGCGCCCGGACGGCGCTCGGTGCTGCGCGGTTCGCTGGCGGCCTCGGCGGCGCTGGCGCTGCCGGGACTGACGGCGGGCACGGCGGACGCGGCGCCGGTCCGCGCGGGCCTGCCGGGCGCCGCGCCCGCGCAACTGCTGTCGGGACGGCCGCGGGCCGCCTGGGGCGTCCAGACGGGTGACGTGACGGCCGGCTCCGCCCTGGTGTGGGTGCGCTCGGACCGTCCCGCCCGGATGTGGGTGGAGACCTCCGCCACGGAGTCCTTCCGCAACCCCCGGCGTGTGCGCGGCCCGCTCCTCGGCCCCGGCACGGACTTCACCGGGACGACGGCGCTGCACGGGCTGCCGCCCGGCCGGCAGGTGCACTACCGGGTGGTGCTGGCCGACCCGGACGACCCGCGGCGCACCGGCGAACCGGTGTACGGCACCTTCCGCACGGCCCCGGAGCGGCGCCGGGACGGGGTGCGGTTCGTCTGGTCGGGGGACCTGGCGGGACAGGGCTGGGGCATCAACCCCGACCGGGGCGGCTACCCCGTCTTCGACGAGATGGCCCGGCTGGACCCGGACTTCTTCCTCTTCAGCGGGGACACCGTCTACGCCGACGGGCCGCTGACGGAGACCGTCGCCCTGCCGGGCGGCGGGGTCTGGCGCAACGTCGTCACCGAGGAGAAGGCGAAGGTCGCCGAGACCCTCGCGGAGTACCGGGGCAACTTCCGCTACAACCTGCTGGCGGAGTCCCTGCGGCGGTTCAACGCCCAGGTGCCCTCGATCGTGCAGTGGGACGACCACGAGGTGGTCAACAACTGGTACCCGGGCGAGATCCTGGCCGACGAGCGCTACACCGAGCGGCGCGTGGACGTGCTGGCGGCGCGGGCGCGGCAGGCGTTCGGGGAGTACTTCCCCCTGTCCTCCCCGCGGCGGGACGGCGAGGGCAGGATCTACCGGGTGGTGCGCCACGGTCCGCTGCTGGACGTCTTCGTGCTGGACATGCGCACCCACCGGGGCGCCAACTCCCCCGGCCGGGAGACCACCGACCCGCGGGGCGTGCTGGGGGCCGAGCAGCTCGCCTGGCTGAAGCGGGAGCTGGCGCGCTCGCGCGCGGTGTGGAAGGTGATCGCCTCGGACATGCCGCTGGGCCTGATCGTCCCTGACGGGGTGAACGTCGAGGCGGTGGCGCAGGGCGACCCGGGCGCGCCGCTGGGACGGGAGCTGCAGATCGCCGAGCTGCTGCGGTTCGTCAAGCACCGGCGGATCACGGGCACGGTGTGGCTGACCGCCGACGTCCACCACACCTCGGCCCAGCACTACGCCCCGGAGCGGGCGGCGTTCGGCGACTTCGCGCCGTTCTGGGAGTTCGTCACCGGGCCGCTGAACGCGGGCGCCTTCCCGGCCTCCGCGCTGGACGGCACGTTCGGCCCCGAGCGGGTCTTCGTCAAGGCGCCCGAGCGGGGGAACGTCTCCCCGAGCGAGGGGTACCAGTTCTACGGCCAGGTGGACATCGACGGCGACAGCGGCGAGCTGACGGTGCGGCTGCGCGAGGAGGGCGGCGCGGTGCTGTTCACGAAGACGCTGCGGCCCGGCCTGGTGGGGCAGTAGCGTCCGGGGGCGCCTACGCTGCGCCCATGGACGATTCCGCGGGCGGGTCCGGGGAAGGGACCGCCGGTCTGACGTACGCCGGAGCGGGGGCGACCCGCGAGGGGCGCTTCCCGCCCGGCTTCGGGCGGCTGCGGGTCCGCACCCGTCTCGGTGCCGGGCCGGAGGTGTTCGAGGCCGCCGCCGACGCCGTGCTGACCTGGCGGATGCACCGGGGCATGGGGGTGGAGATCACCGCCGACCGCCCGCGCGCCGACCCCGGCGTGCGGGTGGTGGTGGGCCTGGGCGCCGGCCGGCTCCGGCTGCGCGCCCCGTGCCGGGTGGTGTGGTCCGAGCACGGCGAGCGGCGGGCCGGCTTCGGCTACGGGACGCTGCCGGGGCACCCGGAGTGCGGCGAGGAGGCGTTCGTGGTGACGCGGGCGGAGGACGGGGCGGTGTGGCTGGAGGTACGGGCCTTCAGCCGTCCCGAGCTGTGGTGGGCGCGGGCCGCCGGCCCGCTCGTCCCGCTGTTCCAGCGGCTGTACGCCTGGTGGTGCGGGGTGACCCTGCGGCGGCTCGTCCGGCCGTACCGGCGGCGACGAGGGCTGCCATGAGGGCCGCGAAAGGGGCAACGCAGAGGGGGATGCGAAAAGCGACGCAAAGGGTGATAAAAGGGGCATCCGACCCGGAGGGCCTTTAACCCATCGGTCACAGACCGTTCGTGATCAGGCAACACCGGTCGGCGAGAGTGGCGGCATGACCGATTCCTCCGCACACCGCGCAGACGTCCGGCCCGGCCGCAGCAGGGCCCGCGGATCCCACCACTGGCGGCACGACCTGGTCGAGCTGGCCGCCCTGTTCACCGCCGTGACCGTGGCCGACAGCGTCGCGAAGACGGTGGCGCACGGCCCGGACGGCCCCGTGCTGCTGATCCTGTCGGCCGCCGCCCTGCTGGCCACGGCCGGGATCCACCTGTGGTGGGCACGGCGCCGCCACCATCCGCCGCCCGATCCCGGGCCCCCGGTCGTCCGCGGCGCCGGCGGACACGGGGAGGACGCCGACACCGGCGCGCCCCCCGGGGAGGAGCAGCCGGTGCTGTGGCGGCTGCGCACCACCGTGCGGGAGAGGCCCGGTTCGCTCGCCGCGCTGTGCACGGCGCTGGCCGGTCACCGGGCGGACGTCATCGGTCTCCAGACCCATCCGCTGGGCGAGGTGACGGTGGACGAGTTCCTGCTGCGGGCGCCCCGGTCGCTGGAGGCCGGGGAACTGGTCCGGGCGGCGACCGCGGCGGGCGGCCGGGACACCTGGCTGGAGCGGGCCGACGCCCACGACCTGGTGGACGTCCCCACCCGGGTCCTGGGCCTGGCCGCCCGCACCGCCCTGGACACCGCGGAGCTCCCCCTCGCGCTGCGGCAGCTGCTGGGCCGCTGCACGATCCGTTCGGTCCCCGCGCACCTGCCCGGGGGCGGGGCGGACGGCGGGCCGGTCCCGGGGGACGGCGTGCTGGAGGGGACGGTGATACGGCTGCGCGATCCGCGCGGCGGGGCGATCGTCGTGGAGCGTCCCCACCTGCCCTTCACTCCCACCGAGTTCGCCCGGGCCCGCGCCCTGGTGGAGCTGGACGCCCGGCTGGACGCGGTCTCCTCCGGCAAGGGCCCGGGGGCGCGGACACCCCGCCGCCGCGAGACGCTCGCGCTCCCGGAGGGGAACGAGATCACCGTGCGGCGGGCGGACACCCGTGACCTGGAGGCGGCCAGGGCGATGCACCGGCGGTGCTCGGCGCGGACCCTGTCCGCCCGCTACCACGGCCCGGTGAAGGACGCCGACCGCTACCTGGACCACCTGCTCAGCCCGCGCTTCGGCCGCACCCTGGCGGCCGAGACGGCCACAGGGAAGCTCGTGGCGCTCGGCCACCTGATGTGGGACGGCGACGAGGCCGAGGTGGCCCTCCTCGTCGAGGACGTCTGGCAGCGCCGCGGCATCGGCGCCGGGCTGCTGCGCCGCCTGGTGGGGATGGCCGCCGAGGCGGGCAGCGAGAGCGTGTACGCCGTGACGCGGGCGGACAACACCGGCATGGTCTCGGCGATGCGCGGCCTGGGGCTGCCGCTGGACTACCAGGTCGAGGAGGGCACCCTGGTGATCACCGCCCGGCTCGCTCCGGTTCCTGCCGCCGCGGAGCCGGCGGGCGGGAGCTGAGGTCCGCGACGCCGTCCCCGGCGCCGCCCGACGCGGCGTCGAGGGCGGCGTCGAGGGCGGCGTCGAGGTCGTGCCACAGGTCCTCGACGTCCTCCAGGCCGACCGACATCCGCAGCAGCTTCTCGCTGATCCCGCCGGTCCGCCGGTCGTCCTCGCCGATGATGCGGTGGCTGATGGAGCCGGGGTGCTGGATGAGGGTGTCCACGCTGCCGAGGCTGACCGCCGGGGTGATCAGCCGGACGCCGGCGATCACCGCGTGCGGGTCGCCGTGCACCTCGAAGGAGACCATGGCGCCGCCCAGCGCCGGGTAGTGGACGCGGGCGACGCGCGGATCGTCCGCCAGGCGCCGGGCCAGCTCGGCGGCCGTGGCGGACTGCGCCCGCATCCGCACCGGCAGGGTGGACAGACCCCGCAGCAGCAGGTAGCCGGCGAGCGGGTGGAGGACTCCGCCGGTGGCGAAGCGGATCCGCCGCAGGCCCCGGGCCGTCTCCTCGTCGCAGGCGACGACGCCGCCGAGGACGTCGCCGTGGCCGCCGAGGTACTTGGTGGCGCTGTGCAGCACGATCCGGGCGCCGTGCTCGACCGGGCGCTGCAGGACGGGGGTGGCGAAGGTGTTGTCGACCAGCAGCGGCACCGAACCGCAGGAGTGCGCCACGGCTGTCAGGTCCATTTCGGCCAGGGTGGGGTTGGCCGGTGTCTCCACCATCACCAGTCCGGTGTCGGGCCGCAGGGCGTCGGCGATCCCGGCCGGGTCGGTCCAGGTCACCTCGGTGCCCAGCAGTCCGCCGGTGAGCAGGTGGTCGCTGCACCCGTACAGGGGGCGGACCGCCACGACGTGGCGCAGCCCCTGCGAGGCGCGCAGCAGGAGGACGGCGCTCAGGGCCGCCATCCCGCTGGCGAAGGCGACGGCCGCCTCGGTCTTCTCCAGCCTGGCCAGGGCCGTCTCGAAGCGCGCCACGGTGGGGTTGTCGAGCCGGGCGTAGACGGGCGGTCCCTCCAGGCGGGCGCCGGTGGCGGCGAACTCGTCCAGCCGGGCCGCCTCGGCACGGCTGTCGGGGGACGGGTAGGTCGTGGACAGGTCCAGGGGGACGGCGTGCAGGCCGAGGGCGGCGAGGTCCTCGCGTCCGGCGTGCACGGCCTCGGTGTCCGGCGAGCGGGGCGGGGCTGCGGATGTCGCGTCCATGCTGTCCTTGGTCATGCCAGGATGCTGAACAACCGACGGGTTCCAGCGGTGATCAGCCGTGCTACGTTCGGCGAATGCCCGATTCCGTCGTTCTCGACCCGGTCGATCTGGAGATTCTGCGCCTTCTGCAGAACGACGCCCGGACCACCTACCGCGACCTCGCCGCCGCCGTGGGCGTCGCCCCCTCGACCTGTCTGGACCGCGTAGCACGACTCCGCCGCAGCGGGGTAATCCTCGGCCATGCGCTGCGTATGGATCCGGCCAAACTCGGGAGGCCTCTGGAGGCTCTTTTGTCGGTTCAAGTCCGGCCTCACAGAAGGGAGTTGATCGGTCCGTTCGTGGAGCGCGTGCGGGCTCTCCCCGAGTCGCGGGCGCTGTTCCACCTGACCGGCCCCGACGACTACCTCGTCCACGTGGCGGTCGCCGGCACCGCCGACCTCCAGCGGCTGGTGCTGGACGAGTTCACCTCGCGCCGGGAGGTGGCCCGGGTCGAGACCCGGCTGATCTTCCAGCAGTGGACGTGCGGGCCGATGCTTCCCCCCGCGGCGACGGCGTGACCCGTCCGCGGCGGGAACCGGGCCCCCGGTGACGCGACAGCGGGTCCCGTACGAGGATGTGGCCCATGTCCGAAGCCACGAAGAACGCGCCCCTGCCCCGCCAGGTCGCCGACGCGTACGTCGACGCCCTCGTCGAACTCGACCCCGTCCTCGGCACCTACCTCGGCCTTCCCGGGAGTTCGGAGCGTCTGCCCGACCTCTCCCCGGCCGGCCAGGAGGCCCGGGCCGGACTGTCCCGCGCCACTCTGGAGCGGCTCGCCGAGGCCGAGCGGCGCCCCGGCGGCGACAGCGCGGCCGAGCGGCGCTGCGCCCGTCTGCTGCGGGAGCGCCTGACCGCCGAACTCGCCGTCCACGACGCGGGAGAGGGCCTGCGCGCCGTCGGCAACCTCAGCTCGCCGCTGCACTACGTGCGCAACGTCTTCACCCTGATGCCCACCGCGGACGACGAGGACTGGGCCGCCCTCGCCCGGCGGCTGCGCGCCGTTCCGGCAGCGCTGGAGGGCTACCGCGCCTCGCTGGAGAAGGGCCTGGCCAGGCGGCTTCCGGCCGGCCCCCGCCAGGTGACCACGGTCCTCGGCCAGCTGGGCGAGTGGATCGGCGCCGACGGCGGGAGGAGCTGGTTCGCCGACCTCGCCGCCGGCGGCCCCGACGCCCTCCGCGGCGAACTGGACAAGGGGGCCGCCGAGGCCACCGGCGCCCTGGAGGAGCTGCGCGACTGGCTGCGCGACACCTACGCCCCCGCCGTGGCCGGCGCCCCGGACACCGTGGGCCGCGAGCGGTACCGCCGGTGGGTGCGCCACTACAACGGCGCCGACCTGGACCTGGACGAGGCCTACGCGTACGGCTGGGAGGAGTACCACCGCATCCTCGCCGAGATGCGCGCCGAGGCCGAGAAGGTCCTGCCCGGCGCGGCGACCCCCTGGGAGGCGCTGCGGCACCTGGACACCCACGGCAGGGCGATCGAGGGCGTGGAGGAGACCCGGGTCTGGCTCCAGAACCTGATGGACGAGGCGATCGAGAAGCTGGACGGCACGCACTTCGAGCTGGCCGAGCCGGTACGGCGCGTCGAGTCCATGATCGCCCCGCCGGGCAGCGCCGCCGCGCCGTACTACACCGAGCCGTCGCTGGACTTCTCCCGGCCCGGACGCACCTGGCTGCCGACGATGGGCGAGACCCGCTTCCCCGTCTACGACCTGGTCACCACCTGGTACCACGAGGGCGTTCCCGGTCACCACCTCCAGCTCGCCCAGTGGACCTACGTCGCCGACCGGCTCTCGCGCTACCAGACGACGGTGGGCATGGTCAGCGCCAACGCCGAGGGCTGGGCGCTGTACGCGGAGCGGCTGATGGACGAACTCGGCTTCCTGGACAGCCCCGAGTTGCGACTGGGCTACCTGGACGCGCAGATGATGCGCTCCCTGCGGGTCATCGTGGACATCGGCATGCACCTGGAGCTGGAGATCCCCGGCCACTCCCCCTTCCACCCCGGCGAGCGGTGGACCCCCGCCCTGGCCCAGGAGTTCTTCGGCCTGCACAGCGGACGTCCGGCCGACTTCGTGGAGAGCGAGCTGGTCCGGTACCTGGGCATGCCGGGGCAGGCCATCGGCTACAAGCTGGGCGAACGCGCCTGGCTGGCGGGCCGCGAGGCGGCCCGCGCGGCCCGCGGCGATGCCTTCGACCTCAAGAAGTGGCACATGGAGGCCCTCTCCCTGGGCTCGCTGGGACTGGACGACCTGGTGGCGGAGCTGTCCGCCCTCTGACACGGCGTCACATGCCGGTGAGGGGCGCGCAGCCGCATCGCGCGCCCCTCACCGGCGGGGCTCCTTCCGGCCGCCGCTCCCCCGGGCCGACCGCGCACTCCGCACGATCCCCGTCACACGTCCGCGGAGAGCCCCGCGGACCATCACAGCGCCCCCGCGTTCCCCCCGGGTTGCCGCCGTGTTTCCCCGGCGTTGCCGCCGCGCGGAAACCCCCGCGGAGCCCGCCGGCGGCACCCGCCGGCGGGGAGCCCGGGGCGGGAAGAGAGGCGCACGTTCCGCTCCGCGCGCTGCCCGTCGGCCCCCTTCACCGGCGGTTTCCCGGGCCGTTCACCGGCACGGCGGCAAGCTGGCCATTTCCCCTCCCCCGCACCCGCCGGACGCCTACTCTGCTGTCGCACGCGAACCGTGATCTTCATCGGTCGGCCCCACCCGACGGCCAGACCGCTCCTTCCCGCAACGATGCGTCCGCGAGGAAAGCCGATGACCGACATAACGACCGTGGCGAGCCTGCTCGGCTCGGGCCTGGGTGTGGCCCTCACGCCGGTGGCGGTGCACCAGACACGCCGGATCCGCGAACTGCGGGCGCACCTGTCCGAAGCCCGTTCCGGCAACCGGGCCCGGGACGCCGAACTGGCCCGGCTGGCCGGGGTGGGCATGCCGGCGGCCGTCCAGGCCGTCGGCGACCGGCAGCCCGTCCCGGATCCGCCGCCGGTACCGGTGGAGCTGCTCGGGACGCCCTTCGCGCGCCACCTCCACGACCTCCAGGCCCAGGTCGTGCGGGCCCTCACCGAGGCCGAGGGCCGTACCGCGCAGATGACCCAGGCCACGCTGCTGTCCGTGGCCCGCACCCTCCAGGCGCTGGCCAACAAGCAGCAGATGGCCGTCACCGACATGCTCCGCAAGCACGACTCCCCCGAGGTGCTGGCGGACCTGCAGGTGGTGGACCACGCCACCGCCCAGATCCTGCGCCGCGCCCAGGCGGTCACCGTGGTGTGCGGCTCCTACCCGGGGCGGCAGCACAACCCCACCCCGCTGAGCGACGTGGTGCGGGGCGCGGTCAGCCGCATCCTGGACTTCCGGCGCGTCAAGGTCTTCCACGACGAAGGGGACCGCGCCGTCGTCGGACGGGTCGTGGAGGGGCTGGTGCTCGCGCTCGCCGAACTGCTGGAGAACGCCACCCGCTACTCCCACCCGGACACCCGGGTTCTGGTGCAGTTCGAGCGCGCGCACAACGGACTGTCCGTCGTCATCGACGACAAGGGCGTCGGCCTCCAGCCGGGTGAGCGGGAGCGCGCCACCCGCCTGCTGTCGGGCGAGAGCCCCGTCGGCATCACCCAGCTCGGGGACCCGCCCAAGTTCGGCTTCGCGGTGATCGGCCTGCTCTGCGCCCGGTACGGGTTCGAGGTGTCGGTGACCAAGTCCCCCTACAGCGGTGTGCGGGCCGTGGCGTTCCTGCCCAGCGCACTGCTCGCCGACAGCGCGCCGGACCGGCCGGCGCCCGCGGCCGACGCACCGGCCCCCGCGCCGGCGGCGGTGCGGGAGGCGCCGGGACCGGCGGTGCGGGAGACGACCGCGGGCGGGCTTCCCAAGCGGCGGCGGCACACCGCGGAGACGCCGGCGGCCGGGGTGCCGGTCGCACGGTCCGACCGGGCGCCGGCGGCCGGCCGCTCGCCGCGGGAGTCCGCCGCCACCCTGGGCGGTTTCGCCCGTGCGGCACGCGCCGCCCAGCACCCCACGTCGACGCCCGAGGATTTCGAAGGGAACAGCGAGGCATGATCTTCGACAACGAGAAGCTGGCCTGGATGCTGGGACAGCTCATGGACCAGCCCGAGGTCTACGACGCCCTGCTGGTGTCGGGGGACGGCCTGGTCCGGGCCTGCACCCCGGGCCTGGACAGGGACACCGCCGAGCAGATGGCCGCGGCGCTCGCCGGGGTGCAGGCCACCTCCAGCGCCAGCGCCCGGCTGTGCCGTTCCGAGCCCGACTCCTGGGAGCAGAGCCTGACGCAGTTCCGCGACGGGTACGTCATCACCATCCGGGCCGGGGAGGGAAGTTTCCTGGCTGTCGCCACGTCCGCCGCGGCGGACGTGGCGGCGATCGGCTTCCGGATGCACCAGCTGGTGGCCCAGCTCGGCGGCCAGATGGCCAGCGAGCCCCGGCGCGACGCCGGCGGTCCGACATGACCCCCCGCCGTGTGCGCACGGATCTGGTCCGGCCGTACGTCATCACCGGCGGTCGCCACCGGCCCAGTCGCAACACCCACTCCCTGGACCTGGTCACCCTCGTCACCGCCACCGGCGACCGCCCCCTGGGGGAACTGGAGCCGGAGCAGCAGAAGATGGTCCGGCTCTGCCAGGGCGGCTACCTGTCGGTGGCGGAGGTCGCCGGCCACGTGCGGCTTCCCGTGTCCGTCACCGCGATCCTGCTGGCGGACCTGGTCGACAGCGGCCACATGGTCGTGCGCAAACCCCCGCCGGCGGCCCGGCCCACCGATCTCGACGTCCTGGAGAAGGTTCTGGATGGCCTCAACAACATCCTCTGACAGCGGCATCCGCGACATCTACGTGCGCGACACCGTCGAGACCGCCGCGAAGCTCCTCGTCGTCGGACCGTTCGGGGTGGGCAAGACCACGCTGATAGGAGCGGTCAGCGAGATCGAGCCGCTGCGGACCGAGGAGGTCATGACGCAGGCCGGCGCGCTGGTGGACGACCTGAGGGGCATCGCGGACAAGAAGACCACCACCGTCGCGATGGACTTCGGCCGGCTCACCCTCGCCCCGGACCTGGTGCTGTACCTGTTCGGCGCCCCCGGCCAGCAGCGCTTCGCGCGGGTGGCCCCGGTGTGGCGGCAACTCACCGAGGGGGCCTACGGCGCCCTGGTACTGGCCGACACCCGGCGCCTGGACGCCTCCTTCGACGCGATGGAGACGGTGGAGAAGCACGGCCTGCCGTACGCGGTCGCCCTCAACTCCTTCCCCGACTCGCCCCGTTTCCCGGAGGAGGAACTCCGCGAGGCCCTCGACCTGAGCCCCGAAACCCCCTTGGTCGACTGCGACGCGCGGGACCGCGCCTCCGCCGCGCGGGCGCTGATCGCCCTGGTCCGACACGTCCACACCCACTACCGGGAGCACCTCCAGTGACAATCCCGTCCCCCGGTCCGGGCGCTGCTCCTCCGCCGGGCTGCCCGGCCCACCGGGCCGCCGGCGGCGCCGCGGGCAGCGGCCTGCCCGCCCTGTACGGCCCGGACTTCGCCGCCGACCCCGACTCCGTCTACGCCCGGCTCCGCCCGCGCGGGCCCGCCCACTGGGTGGAGCTCGCCCCCGGCGTCCCGGCCGTCGTCGTCACCGACTACGACGCCGCGCTGGAGGTGCTGCGCAGTTCGCAGTTCAGCAAGGACGCCCGCCGCTGGACGGACCTGGTGCAGGGGCGGATCCCCATGGACAACGAGGTCGTCCCCATGATGGGCTTCCGGCCCAGCCTGCTGTTCGCCGACGGCGACCGGCACCTGCGGCTGCGCAGGACCATCGACGACGCCCTGGCCCGGGTCGACTCCTACCGGGTGCGCTCCTTCGTGCAGCGCAGCGCGGCCCAGCTGATCGGCGAGTTCGGGCCCGCGGGTTCGGCGGACCTGGTCTCCCAGTACGCCACACGCATCCCGGCCCTGGTGTTCACCCAGCTCTTCGGCTGCTCCGACGAGCAGACCGAGCGGATGGCCACCGCGTGCCTCCAGATGATCGCGGCCGAACCCGAGATCGCCCAGCGCGGCAGCGAGGACCTGGCCCGCTGCCTGGCCGAGCTCGTCGCCGACAAGCGCCGCTCCCCCGGCGCCGACGTGACCTCCTGGCTGCTGCATCATCCGCTGGGGCTGACGGACGAGGAGATGCTCCACCAGCTGGTGGTGCTCATCGGCGCGGGTGTCGTGCCGCAGTCGGCCTGGATCTCCAGCGCGATCATGCTGCTGCTGACCGACGACCGCTTCGCAGGCCACCTCTCCGGCGGCAGCCTCACCGTCTCCGACGCCCTCAACGAGGTGCTGTGGGAGCGGTCCCCGATGGCGAACTTCTGCTTCCACTACGCCATCGGCGAGTACGACCTGCGCGACGACTCCGGCGCGGGACTGGTGATCCCCCCGGGCGTTCCGGTGCTCATCAGCCACGAGGCCGTGAACAGCCAGGTGGCGCGGGAGATCGACGCGGACCGCCGGACGTCCAACCACGCGCACCTGGCCTTCGGCGCGGGGCCGCACGTGTGCCCGGCGCAGGGCATCTCGGAGATCATCGCCGATGTGGCGATCGAGACGCTCCTCGATGTCCTGCCCGACCTCGAACTGGCCGTTCCGGCCAAGGATCTGACCTGGCGTCACGGACCTTTTCACCGTAGCCTGACGGCGCTGCCCGTGATCTTCCCGGCACTCTCCGCACCCGTGTCCGCGGCCGTTCCCGCCGCGCCCGAGCCGACATCCGGAGGCCAGTCATGGAATCCCTCGCCGCCCCAGCCGCCGACGTCCACGTCCTCGATCCCACCGGCCGCGACCTCCACGGCGAGGCCGCCCGGCTCCGCGCCGGAGGGCCGGCGACGCCGGTGGAGCTCCCCGGCGGGGTGGTTGCGTGGTCGGTGACCGGCCACGAGTACGTCAGGCGGCTCGCGGGCGACCGCCGGGTCTCCCGCGACCCCCGCCGGCACTGGCCCGAGCTGGAGCGAATACCCCAGGACTGGGCCCTCAACGTGTGGGTGCGGGTGGTGAGCGCCTTCACCAGCTACGGCGAGGAGCACCGCCGGCTGCGCAGCATGATCGCGCCGTCCTTCACCCCCCGGCGCACCGAGGCGCTGCGCCCCCGTGTCCGGGAGATCGTCGACGGGCTGATCACCGACCTGGGGACCGCCGATCCGGGGGAGCCGGTGGACCTCCGCGCGAGGTTCGCGTACATCATCCCCAACGAGGTGATCTGCGAACTGTTCGGCGTACCGGCCGACATGCGCGCCTGGACACGGCGGGTCATGGACGCCGTCCTGAACACCGGCGCCTCCCCCGAGCAGGCGCGGGCCGACTACGCCGAGATGTGGGCCTGCATGCGCGCCCTGGCGGACATCAAGCGCGTCAGGCCGGGCGACGACATGACCAGCGATCTGATCGCCGCCCGCGACGGCGACTTCGCCCTCGACGAGAACCAGCTCATCAGCACCCTCGTCCTGATGATCGGCGCCGGCAGCGAGACGGCCGTCAACCTGATCGCCAAGGCCGTCCACGCCCTGCTCACCCACCCCGACCAGCTCGCCCTGGTGCGGGAGGGGAGGGCGACCTGGGACGACGTGATCGAGGAGACCCTGCGTCTCGAAGCCCCGATCATGCACATGCCCCTGCGGTACGCGGTGGAGGACATCGACCTCGACGGTGTGACGATCCGCAAGGGCGACGCGATCATCCTCGCCTTCGGCGCCGCCGGCCGCGATCCCGCCCTCAACGGCGAGGACGCCGACGCCTTCGACCTCACCCGCGAGGAGCGGGAGCACATGGCGTTCGGCTACGGGGTGCACTACTGCCTCGGTGCTCCCCTGGCCCGTCTGGAGGCCTCCATCGCGCTCCCGGCCCTCTTCGAGCGCTTCCCCGACATGCGTCTGGCAGTCGAGCCCGCCGAGCTGGTGCCCCAGGCGTCCTTCATCGCCAACGGCCACCGGTCCCTGCCGGTTCATCTCAAGCCCCTCACCTGAGCCGGAGAAACGATTCTGCTCACGGGCCGCCGGGCGCTGGGCCCGGCGGCCCGCGGCGCTCACGGGCGCCGCGGGCCGGCGCGGGCCGCCGGAAGGACGAGAGGAAAGAGGGACGGGGACGAGGAGGAGGCGTCAGCGGTTGAAGCCGCCGTCGGAGTGGATGACCTGGCCGGTGATCCAGGCCGCCTCGTCGGTGGCGAGCCAGGCGACCAGCCGGGCCGGGTCGTCGGGCCGGCCCCACCTCCCGCCGGGGAAGAGGGACGCGACGAACGCGTGGTCCTCGCCGGTGGCGTAGCCGGTGTCCACCGGGCCGGGATTGACCGTGTTGACGGTGACGCCGAGGCGGACGAGGGCGGTGGCCAGGGAGCGGGTGACGGAGGCCAGCGCCCCCTTGGCCAGGGCATAGGCCAGCTCCCCCGGCATTCCGTTGCCCAGGTCCTGGCCGGAGGTCGTCATCACCACCCGGCCCCCGGTCTCCCCCGGCGCGCGGCGCCGCGCGTACGCCTGGACCAGCAGCACCGTGGAACGGGTGTTGACCGCCCAGTGGGCGTCCAGCATGTCCGCGTCGATCTCGTCGAGCGTTCCGTCGCCGCCGCTGAGCGCGTGGTTGGCGACCAGGATGTCGAGCCGCCCGCCGAGCGCCCCGGCTGCGGCCTCGACCAGTTCCGCCGGGGCTCCGGGCGCGGTGAGGTCGGCGGGGCCGTGGGCGATCACCGCGCCGTCGGCCGCGAGCGGCCTCAGGCCGGCGGCGAGCGCCTCGGGGCCCTCCGGGTCGGCTCCCCAAGGCTGCCCGGCGTCGTGGGGGACGTGGTGGTGGAGGTAGACGCTCGCGCCGTACGCGGTCAGGCGGCGGGCGATCGCGTAGCCGATTCCGGCCCGCCGTGAGGCACCGGTGACCAGGGCGGTACGGCCGAGCAGCGGCAGGGGGTCGCGGTGGGGGGTGCCGGTCGTCATGGCATCCGATGCTCGCGGACCGGCGGTGCGGGCGTCACCCGGTTTTCGGCCCGCGGTGGCGGACGACCGAGCCGGCCCGGCCCTTGACCACCTCCAGCTGGACCGGGATGCGCCGGCGCAGGTCGGCGACGTGGCTGACGATGCCGACGCTGCGGTCCCGCTCCCGCAGGGAGTCCAGCACGTCCAGCACCTCGTCGAGGGTCTGGTCGTCCAGGCTGCCGAACCCCTCGTCGATGAAGAGGGTGTCCAGGCGCAGTCCGCCCGCCTCCTCCGTGACGACGTCGGCGAGGCCGAGCGCGAGGGCGAGCGAGGCGAAGAACGTCTCCCCGCCGGAGAGGGTGGCGGTGTCGCGTTCGATGCCGGTCCAGGCGTCGACGACGTGCAGGCCCAGGCCGGAGCGGCCCCGGCCGGAGCCCCGCGCGTCGGAGTGGACCAGGGTGTAGCGGCCGCCGGACATGCGCGTCAGACGGGCGGTGGCGGCCGCGGCGACCTGTTCCAGCCGGGCGGCCAGGACGTAGGACTCCAGGCGCATCCTGCGCTCGTTCTCCGCGGAGGTTCCGGCGGCCAGTCCGGCGAGCCGGGCGACGCGGTCGTACTCCTCGCGCAGCGGGGCGAGGTCCCGGGCGTCGGCCAGGGCGCGGGCGGAGAGGCGGTCGAGTTCCTCACAGCGGCGGCGGGCCTCGGCGTCGGCGGCGACGGCCGCGTTCAGCCGCGCCACGGCCGCCTCCAGGGCGGCCTCGGCCCCGGCGGTGCCGGCGGGCGGGAGGGCGGCGGCACCGGCCAGTTCGGGGTCGGCGAGTTCGGCCGCGACGGCCGCCTCCTCGGCCTGCCGGTCGTCGACGCGGCGCTGCAGCAGGCGCTGCTCGTGGTCGGCGAGCCGGGCGTCGGCGGCGGCCTGGGGGGTGTCGAACCCCGCGCGCCAGGCGGCGTCCGCGAGCCGCGCGTCGGCCTCCTTCAGGCGCCGCGCGGCGGCCTCGGCGGCCGAGGCCGCCTCGGCCGCGGCTGCCAGCAGGGCGGCTCGGCGCTCCAGTTCGCCGGCGCGGCGGGCCACGGAGACGGCCCCGCCCCGGGCCCGGGCGACCTGCTCCTCCAGCTCGGAGCGCTCCCTCAGCAGCGCGTCGCGTGTGGAGGTGCGGGAGGCCGTCCGGCGTTCGGCCTCCTGCCGGGCGGCCCGGCGGGCCTCGTGCTCGCGCAGGATCCGGTCGAAGGCCGCGCGGGCGTCGGCCGCGTCGGCGGCGGTCCGGCGGGCGGCGGCGTACTCGGCCTCCAGTCCGGCCGTCCGCTCCGCCAGCTCGGCCGCGGGCGTCTCCCCCGCCTCCTCCACGGCCAGGGCCAGCCTCTCCCGGAGGGAGTCCAGCCGCCGCTCGGCCCGGTGGTGCGCCTCCTCGGCGCGCCGGTGGCGCTCCAGGGCCGCGTCCTCGGCCTGCCGGTCGACGTGCCGCGCGCCGGGGCGGGCCGGGGCGGGGTGGTCGGGCGAGCCGCACACCATGCACGGCGTGCCGTCGCTCAGTTCGCCGGCGAGTTCGGCCGCGATGCCGTCCAGCCGCCGTGCCCTGACGTCCAGCCAGTCCTGTTTGGCGGCCAGCGCCCGCTCGTGGGCCTCCAGCAGTTCGGCCCGGGCGGCGGTCTCCTCCCGGCTGAGGGAGTCCCGGCGGCGGGCGGCCTCCCACTGCCGCCGGACGGTGTCGAGCCGCCGGGCGAGCTGCTCGGCGCGGGACGCGGCCTCGGCGGCGGCGTCCACGCGCCGTTGGTGGGCGTCGCGGGTGGCCTCCCAGCCGGCCAGCCACTCGTCCGCCTCGCGCAGCAGGTCCTCGTCCGCGCCCGACTCCCGTTCCAGGGCGGCGAGTTCGTCGGCGAGGCGGGCGCTGCGCTCCTCGGCGTGCCGGGCGGCGTCCAGGGCGCCCAGTTCCTGGCGGGCGGCGCGTTCGAGTTCGGCGAGCCGCTCCGCGGAGGCCTGGGCGACGTCGGCGGGGAGCAGCTCGCGGGCCCGCTCCTCGGCGAGCGCCGTGCGGCGGTGCTCGGCCTCGGCCCTCTCGCGCGCCTCCAGGACGGGCGCCACGGTCTCGGCGGCGCGGGCCCTCTCCAGCCGGGCGCGGTCCCTGCGGTGCTCCTCCGCCCCGGCGGCCAGGGCCTCGGCGCGCTGCCGGGCGGCCGCGTGGCGCCGCCGGCGGCGGTCCAGCTCCCGGGCCTCCTCCAGATCCCGCTGGGCGGCGGCGTGGGCCGTCTCGGCGAGGCGGCGTGCCGAGGCGGCGGCGTCCAGCCGCTCCCGGGCGGTGGAGCGGGCCAGGGCGGCCCATTCCAGCACGGCGCCGGCCAGGCCTGGGTCCCCGGGCGAGAGGTCCTCGAACGGGGCGCCGTCCGGTTCGGAGGCGGTCCCGGCGGCCTGCCGCATGCGGTGGGCCAGCGCGAGGAGTCGTTCGTCGGCGTCGCGCACCCGGTGCTGCGCGGCGGTGCGCAGTTCCGCCAGGTGCCTCTCGACGGCGGCGAAGCGCCGGGTGTCGAACAGGTGGCCGAGCAGTTTGGCGCGGTCCTCCGCCCCGGCCCGCAGGAAGCGCGCGAAGTCGCCCTGCGGCAGCAGGACGACCTGGCAGAACTGCTCGCGGCTCATGCCCATGAGCTGCCTGATCTCCTCGCCGATCTCCTGGTGGGACCGGCTGAGCGCCTTCCAGGCGCCGGCGGCGGCGTCGTACTCGCGCAGCCAGGACTGGGCCTTGTCGGTGGTCAGCCCGGTGCCGCGCCTCTTGGGGCGCTGCTGCTCGGGCCGCCGGGTGATCTCCAGCCGCCGTCCGCCGACGGTGAGGTCGAGGACCACTTCGGTGGGGGTGTGCGGGTCGGCGTGGTCGCTGCGCAGCCGGCGCTGGCCGGGGTTCTGGCGGACGCCGGGCACCTCGTTGTAGAGGGCGTAGCAGACGGCGTCCAGCACGGAGGTCTTGCCCGCGCCGGTGGGGCCGTGCAGCAGGAACAGCCCGGCGGCGGAGAGTTCGTCGAAGTCGACCGTCTGGGTGCCGCCGAACGGCCCGAAGGCGGTGACGGTGAGCCGGTGCAGTCTCATCGGGGCGCCTCCGTGCGGGCTTCCTCGGCGCGCACGGCGTCCAGGGCCCGGCCCAGCAGGTCGCGTTCGCGCTCGTCGGGCCCCTCCCCGCCCCGGACGTGGGAGACGAAGCCCTCCAGGATCTGCTGGTCGGTGCGGTCGCGGAGGCGCCGCCCGTAGGAGAGGGAGGTGTCCTCCGGGGGCCGTTCCGGGTCGAAGACGAGGGTGAGGACGTGGGGGAAGCGGGCGGCGAGCCGGGCCATCGGCTCGCGCGGGCGGACCGGGTCGGTGAGGGTGGCCTCCACCCACGCCTGCTCGTGGCGTTCCAGGGCGGGGTCGGCGAGGAGGTCCTCCAGGCGTCCGCGGACGCGGGCCAGCGGGCGGGGCACCGGGCAGTCGACGCGTTCGGCGCTCACCTCGCCGCGGGGCCCGAGGTCCACCAGCCAGACCGACTTGCGGTGGTGGGTCTCGGAGAAGGAGTAGGCGAGCGGCGAGCCGGAGTAGCGGACGCGTTCGGCGAGGGTCTGGCAGCCGTGCAGGTGGCCCAGCGCCACGTAGTCCACGCCGTCGAAGACGCCGATCGGGACGGACGCGACACCGCCGACGGTGATGTCCCGTTCACTGTCGGAGGGCTCGCCCCCGGTGACGAAGGCGTGGGCGAGGACGACGGAGCGGGTGCCGGGCGGACGGGTGGCCAGGTCGGCGCGGACCCGGTCCATGGCGGCGCCCAGCACCGCCGCGTGGCCGGCCCTCTCCACCCCCAGGACGTCCTTGACCAGGGCGGGTTCCAGGTAGGGCAGCCCGTAGAAGGCGACCTCGCCGTGCTCGTCGGCCAGGACGACGGGGGTGGCGCAGCCGGCGGGGTCGGTGCGCAGGTGGACGCCGGCCCGTTCGATGAGTCCGGCGCCCACCCCCAGCCGGCGGGCCGAGTCGTGGTTGCCGGAGATCATGATCGTCGGCACGCCGAGGGCGGCGAGGCGGTGGAGGGCGTCGTCGAAGAGTTCGACGGCGGCCAGCGGCGGCACCGCCCGGTCGTAGACGTCGCCGGCGACGAGCACCGCGTCGACGCGCTCCCGCCGCGCCGTCTCCACCAGGTGGTCGACGAAGGCCGCCTGGGCGGACAGCAGGTTCACCCGGTGGAAGCTCCGCCCCAGATGCCAGTCGGAGGTGTGCAGCAGTCTCAACGGCCCGCTCCGCCCCGCACGTGTGTCCCTCCGTCGCCCCCGTGGGTCATGATCTGGATTGTGGCACGTCCCGGGGGGCGCGCTGTCCCGTACGGGGGAATCGGGCGTTCGGGGGGCCGGGGCGCCCGCGCGGGCCCCGGGTCCGCGGCGGGCGCGGGCGCCCTACGCGGTCCCGTACGCCTCGCCGCCCAGTTCCAGACGGGCGGTTCCCGCGGTGGCGTCGGCGAGCCAGGCGCGGAAGCCGTCGACCTCGGCCTCGGGCAGGCCGACCTCGATGGCGACCTCGGCGCCGTAGTGGACGTCCCGCACGTCCCGTCCGCCGGTGCGCAGGTCGTTCTCCAGCCGGCCCGCCCGCTGGTGGTCCACCGTGACCGTGACCAGCCTCATCCGCCGCCGGACGACGGTGCCCACGGCGTCCAGGGCCTCGCCGACCGCGCCTCCGTAAGCGCGGATCAGCCCGCCCGCGCCCAGCTTGACCCCGCCGAAGTACCGCGTGACGACGACGGCGGCGTAGCGGACCTCGCGCCGCAGCAGCATCTGGAGCATGGGCGTCCCGGCCGTGCCGCCGGGCTCCCCGTCGTCACTGGCCTTCTGCACCCCGGCGTCGGCGCCGATGACGTAGGCCCAGCAGTTGTGGGTGGCGTCCGCGTGCCGGGCGCGGATCCGCGCGACGAACGCCTGCGCCTCCTCCTCGGTGGCGGCCGGGGCGAGCGAGCAGATGAAGCGCGACCGGTTCACCTCGGTCTCGTGGACGCCCTCGCCGGCGACCGTCACATACTGCTCCCGCACCCGGCCCAGCCTAGATCAGTCCCCCGGTCCCCGCGGGGGCGGGCCCCGGGGAGGGTGGACGCGCCCCCTCCGACGGCATAGCGTCCGTGTCCATGACACAGCGGCGAACGATCCTGAGCGGCTCCGTCTTCGAGGAGGAGATCGGCTACGCCCGGGCGGTGGTCGACGGCGACCGGGTGCACGTCTCCGGGACGACCGGCTTCGACTACGCGACCATGACGATCCCCGACGGCGTGGTGGAGCAGGCCGAGCAGTGCCTGCGGAACATCGGGGCCGCGCTCGCCGAGGCGGGCTGCACCCTGGCCGACGTGGTCCGGGTGCGGTACCTGCTGCCGCGCCGCGAGGACTTCGAGCCGTGCTGGCCCGTCCTGCGCCGCCACTTCGGCGGGATCCGCCCGGCCGCCACCATGCAGGTGTGCGGGCTCGCCGACCCGCGGATGAGGATCGAGATCGAGGTGGAGGCGAGGCTGCCCGCCCCGCCGGACGCCGGGCGGTGACGCCGCGAAAACGCGCGGGAATGCCCCGGCCCGGGCCCCGGTTGACCGGGACATGTACGGAGACGCAGAGACAGTCCGCAGGATCCTGACCGGGAGCGGCGACACCTGGGCCGTGGTCGGCCTGTCGTCCAACCGGAGCCGCGCCGCCTGGGGCGTGGCCGAGGTGCTCCAGCGCTTCGGCAAGCGGATCGTGCCCGTCCACCCCAAGGCGGAGACGGTGCACGGCGAGAAGGGATACGCCTCCCTGGCCGAGATCCCCTTCCCCGTCGACGTGGTGGACGTGTTCGTCAACTCCGAGCTGGCGGGCGGCGTCGCGGACGAGGCGGTGGCCATCGGGGCCAAGGCGGTCTGGTTCCAGCTCGGCGTGGTCGACGAGGCGGCGTACGGACGCGTCCGCGCCGCCGGACTGGACATGGTGATGGACCGCTGCCCGGCGATCGAGATCCCGCGGCTGGGCTGAGCGGGGCGGCGGGACGGACACGCCCGGGGCGGCCGGCCGGGTCCGGCCGGCCGCCCCGGGCGCCTCTCACTCGTCGGAGTAGCTGAGCTCTCCGAGGGTCCAGCTGCTCACCTCGTCGATGGCGACGCGGTACATCCCCCCGGTGTCGGGGAGGCCGTAGCTTCCCTGGAGGATGCGGGCGAGGTGCAGGTGCAGATGGGTGGGCCGGCGGCGCTCCCCGCTCCGGCGGGCGTCCGGCCCGGCGGGCTCGAACAACTCGGCGAACGGCTTCAGCCGCTCCGAGTCCCGCAGGACCTCGGCCACCCGGGCCTTCCAGACGGCCTCGGGTGCCAGCCTGCCGGTGATGACCGCGCCGGGCACCACGACGGTCAGAGGCATCTGGTTGCTCTGCTCGGTCTCCACCTTCTCGGCGATGTCGACGAGCAGGTCATCGTGGATCGACATGCGGGCAGAGTAGCGCCCGCGGGATTCCGGCGCGGGTTCAGGCCGCCGGAATCCCCAGGCCCTCCACCACCCGCGCCCCGGGCAGGCGGGCCAGGAGCTTGCCGGGCACCAGCAGCTTGCCGCGGCGGCGCCCGCTGCCGACGACGACGTACTCGGCGTCGGCGACGGCCGCGTCGACCAGCAGCGGCCAGTCCTCGGGCAGGCCGATCGGGGTGATGCCCCCGTACTCCATGCCGGACTCTCCGACGGCCGTCTCCATGGGGGCGAACGACGCCTTGCGGGCGCCCAGTTCACGCCGGACCAGGCGGTTGACGTCGGCGCGGGTGTGGGCGAGGACCACGCAGGCGGCGAGGGTGGTCTCCTGCCCGCGGCGGCCCGCGACGACCACGCAGTTGGCCGACAGCTCCGGCGGGATGGAGTGGACCTCGCCGAAACGGGCGGTGTCCGCGTCGTCCGGGTCGCTGTCGACGTAGACGACGCCGTCGGCCGGGACGGGGCCGCGCAGCGCGGCGGCGACGGGCGGGGGCAGCAGGTCGAGCTTGTCGGTCACCGGCCAGGCGTCGGTGAACTCTCCGAGAGGCGCACGCATGCCCCGCACGCTAGCAGTCCCGTCCGGCGGGACCGGCGGAACGGCCGGTCGGCCCCTCACCCCGCCCAGTGGTGGCGGACCGCGTACAGCAGCACCGCCAGGCCGTGCAGGAGCACGGCGAAGAGCAGCAGACGTCGCAGGTTCCGGTCGCTCACGCGTACGCACCCCGTCGGTTCCCCGGCTCCGGCCGGTCCTCCGTCAGCCGCCGGCCGCCGTGTCCAGTGTGCCCGCCTCGGGCCCGGCCGTGCCGAACGCCGCCAGGGCGCGCAGCTGCTCGGACGTGACGCCCTCGGGGACCGGGGCGGGCGGCGGGGTGCGCAGCGGGGGCAGCCAGCCCTCCTCGGGGTCCCAGCGCCGCACGACCTTCGCGGGCGCGCCGGCGACCACGGCGTGGTCGGGCACCTCGCCGCGGACGACAGCGCCGGCCGCCACCACCACGTTCCGCCCCAGCCGCGCCCCCGGCAGCACCACCGCTCCCGTGCCCAGCCAGCTGCCCGCGCCGATCTCCACCGGCGCGGACCGCGGCCACTGCCGGCCGATCGGCGTGTGGGGGTCGTCGTAGGAGTGGTTGGTGGAGGTGATGTACACGTACGGGCCGCAGAAGACGTCGTTCCCGATGGTCACCGGGGCCTGGGCGGTGTCGGCGACCACATGGCTGCCGCGGCCGAGGACCACCCCGTCGCCCAGCCGCAGCACCGTCTCCGGGCCGAGGTCGAGGTCCGGCATCATCCCGGCGGTCAGCGTGACCTCCGCGCCGATCACGCAGTGGTCCCCCATCTCGATCCACTCGGTGCCGAACAGCGTGCCCTGGGGGAAGGCCAGCCGGGTGCCGTCCCCGATCCGGCGGAAGGCGTACGGGCCGGGGTGCTCGGCGGTGACCGCGCCCGCCCGCTGCGCGTGGCGCCACAGGGCGTGCACGCTGCGGGACAGGGCACGGGACATCAGGGATGAGAACACGTTCCTGCGGTTGGGCACCCGCTCACCGTAGACGCCCGGGGATGCGGCGCACCGCTCCGTGTGCTGTGATCCTTGCCCCACCCACCGGCTACGGTGCCGGTGGAACGGGTGCCCGGCACCCGGAAGCGGGAACCCGGGGCGCGGCGGCGGGGACCGGGCGCGGCGGCGCGCGGGAACGGCCCGGCCGGAAGGACGGAGAGGCGGCAGTGGAGAGGCGGGCGATGATCGCGGGCGTGGACGGCAGGGAACCGGTGGTCGCGGTGGGGGCGTACGTGGCCCCGACGGCCGTGGTGGTCGGGGACGTGGCGCTGAGCACGGGCGCGAGCGTCTGGTACAACGCGGTGCTGCGCGGCGACTGCGACGCGATCGCCGTCGGCGCCGACAGCAACGTCCAGGACAACTGCACCGTGCACGCCGATCCGGGCTTCCCCACGGTCGTGGGCGAGCGCGTCTCGGTGGGCCACAACGCGGTGCTGCACGGCTGCACCGTCGAGGACGAGGTGCTGATCGGGATGGGCGCGACCGTCCTCAACGGCGCACGGGTGGGCGCCGGTTCGCTGGTGGCGGCGCACGCCCTGGTGCCGCAGGGCATGGAGATCCCGCCCGGTTCCCTGGTCGCCGGGGTGCCCGCCCGCGTCAGGCGGGAGCTGACCGCCGAGGAGCGGGAGGGCATCCGGGTGAACGCGGCGATGTACCGGGACCTGGCCCGTACGCACCGGCGGGCGCAGGAGGGCGGCGAGGGCTGAGCGGCGGGGCGCCGCCGTCCGCCGGTACTCCACCGGCGCCGTGTACCGGCTCCGTACCGAAACGGGGGCGGCCGTGGCCCCGCCGCGGCGACGCCTCTAATGTTCTGGCCATGTGGCCAGGACAGCAGCAGCCCGGGAGCGGGCAGAACCCGCAGCAGCCCAACCCGTACCAGACGCCCGGGTACCAGGCGCCCAACCCGTACCAGCAGCCGGGTTACCAGGCGCCCAATCCGTACCAGCAGCCGCAGCCGGGCGGTCAGTGGGGGCAGCCCGGCATGCCCGGCGCCCCGCAGCCGCCGCAGAACGGCGGCGGCGGCGGGAAGGGCGGCCGCACCGCGGCGATCGCCATCGTCGTGGCCGTCGCGGTGATCGCCGCCGCCGTGGTCGCCGGCGTCTTCGTGTTCCGGGACGACGAGGCCCCCGCCGCCAAGGGCGGCCCGACCGCGTCGCCGAGCGCCGAACCCTCCACCGGGGAGAGCGCGCCGGAGGAGACCGACCGGGGGGACGACCCCAGCAACCCGCGCGACGGCCTCGTTCCCGAGAAGCCCGACCCGGTGATCCCCGGCTGGAAGGTCGTCACCAACTCCAAGAACCACAACGCCTTCGACGTGCCGCCCGAGTGGCAGGTGGACCCGTCGGAGTCGACGTTCATCTCCTACGGCCTGCAGGACAAGGACGACCCCTTCTCCGGGCCGCAGGTCGCCTTCACCGGCCCGGCCTACTACAAGCGGGGATGGTGCCAGGCCGACGGCGGCAGGTACACCCGCGCCGTCGTCGGCAGCAAGGGCGGCCAGGGCTCCCGCAACACCGCCGAGGCCGCGGAGATCGCCGCCGACAACTTCGTCTACTTCGCCTACGGCGAGCAGAAGAAGACCGTCAAGCGCGCCAAGGCCGAGAAGTTCTCCAACGACCACGGCATCAAGGGGCACATCGCCACCGCCACGGCCACCGGCGTCAAGAAGAACAACAAGTGCGAGTCCGACGGCAAGGTCGTGGCCGTGTCCTGGATCGACGGCACCAACGACCTGCGCATCTGGCTGATCGTCACCGACGCCGGGGTCAAGGACGAGGTGCCCCAGTCCACCATCGACAAGATCACCTCCACCCTGCGGCCCTACGCAGAGGAGGACTGACGGACCGGAAGCGGGGCGGGGCGACGCGGCCGGCCCGTCCCGCCTGGGCGGGCCGCAACTACACACTGCTGACCGCCGCCGCCGTGATCACCGGCCTGGGCAACTCCGGGGCGCTGATCGCGGCGGCCTTCGCCGTGCTCGCCTCGGGCGGCGACGGCACCGACGTGGGCCTGGTGGCCGCGGCCCGCACCGTCCCCCTGGTCGTCCTCCTCCTCGTCGGCGGGGCCGTCGCCGACCGGCTGCCGCGCCACCGGGTGATGGTGGCGGCCAACGCGCTCAACTGCCTCTCCCAGGGCGTCTTCGCGGCGCTGGTGATCTCCGGGCGCGCGGAGCTGTGGCAGATGGCGGTGCTGTCCGCGCTGGGCGGCGCCGGGCACGCGTTCTTCGCCCCGGCCGCCGAGGGGATGGTGCTCTCCAGCGTCCGCGGCGAGCAGGCCGGGCGCGCCTTCGCCCTCTTCCGGATGGGGGTGAACGGCGCGTCCATCGGCGGTGCGGCGCTCGGCGGCGCGCTGATCGCCGCGGTCGGGCCCGGCTGGGTGCTGGCCGTCGACGCCGCCGCCTTCGCGGTGGCGGGCGCGCTGCGCGCCTTCCTCGACCTGAGGGGGATGCCCGACCGCGCGCCGGGCGGCGGCCTGCTCGGCGATCTGCGCGACGGCTGGCGCGAGGTGGTGGGACGGCCGTGGCTGTGGGCGGTCGTCCTGCAGTTCTCCGTCGTCAACGCGGTGGTCGCGGCGGCCGAGGCGGTCTACGGGCCGCAGGTCGCCGAGGAGCACCTGGGCGGCGCGGAGCCGTGGGGCGTGGCGCTGGCCGCCTACGGGGCGGGCACGGTGCTCGGCGGTCTGCTGATGACCCGCTGGAAGCCGCGCCGCATCCTGCTCGCCGGCACGCTGTGCGTCTTCCCGCTGGCCCTGCCCTCGGCGGCGCTGGCGGTCCCGGTCCCGGTGGCGTGGCTGGTCGCGGCGATGTTCGCGACCGGTGTCACGCTGGAGGTGTTCGGGGTGACCTGGATGACGGCGCTCCACCAGGAGGTGCCCGAGGAGAAGTTCTCCCGGGTGTCGGCCTACGACTGGCTGGGCTCCATCGCCCTGGTCCCGGTCGCCACCGCCGCGGCCGGGCCGGTCGAGGCGCTGGTGGGACGGCCCGCGGCGCTGTGGGGCTGCTCGGCCCTGGTGGTCCTGCTGACCGCCGCCGTGCTGTGCGTGCCGGACGTGCGGAACCTCACCCGGCGCGGGACGGCCGGCGGGGGGCCCGTCGCCTCCGGTGCGCCCGCGGAAGGTCAGCCGACCGTGAAGGCGCCGTCCGGCGGCTCCGGCGAGGGCATGGCGTCCGCCTCCTGAACGGGGCGGGCGTCGCCGATGAGCTCCTCCAGCGCGGCGCCGTGCGCCACCCGGGCCGGGAACGGGTCGGCCGCCGCCAGCCGCGCCAGCCGCTCCACGGGCAGTTCGGCGCGGGAGGCGACCAGCACGGTGTTGCCGAAGCGGCGGCCGCGCAGCACGGCGGGCTCGGCGATCAGGCACAGGTGGTCGAAGACGGCGGCGAAGGTGGCGAGCTGGGAGCGGAGGAAGGCGAACGGCGCGGCGTCGGCGAGGTTGGCCGTGTAGACCCCGCCGGGGCGCAGCGCCCCGGCGGCGGCGCGGGCGTAGGGCAGGGTGGTCAGGTGCGCCGGGACGCGGGAGCCGCCGAAGACGTCGGCGACCAGCACGTCCACCGATCCGGGCCGCCGGTCCCGCAGGGCGGCGCGGGCGTCCCGGGCGCACACCGTGATCCCGCTGTCCCCGGGCAGCGGGAGGTGCTCGGCGACCATCTCCAGCAGCGCCCGGTCGGCGTCCACCACCTGCTGGCGCGAACCGGGGCGGGTCGCGGCGAGGTAGCGGGGCAGGGTCAGCGCCCCGCCGCCCAGGTGGAGGGCGTCCAGCGGCTCGCCGGGCGCGGCGGCGCAGTCCAGGACGTGGGCGATCCTGCGCACGTACTCGAACTCCAGGTGTTCCGGGTCGTCGAGGTCCACGTACGACTGGGGGGCTCCGTCCACGGTGAGCAGCCAGGCCCGCCTGCGGTCCACGTCGGGCAGCAGCCGGGCGGTGCCCTGGTCCACGTCCCTGATCACGGGCACCGGCCCGTCCGCCGTCTCCTCCATCGCCCCATTGTGACGGGTGCGGCGACTGCGTCGGCCCGGGGGTTTCCGGCGGCCGCGTCGGTCCGGCCCGGGTCCGCGCGGCGGGCCGGCGGGGCGCGGAGCCCGCGGTGCGGGCGGGGGCGCCCGGCGTCCCCGTCGGTTACGCTCCCCCGGTGCTCGTCCCCGTTTCCCGGCGGCCCGCCGGACTCGCCGCCCGAGGCTCCGCGGTGCTGCTCTCCCCGTGGTTCCGTCTGTCCCTCCTCGCCGCCCTGCTGGCCGCCGCCGCGACGGTGGTGGCCGTCCACGAGCCCCAGCGTCTGATCGCCGGCGGCGGTCTCCCGGGCTTCTCCGGCGCCGGCGCGGTGGTGTTCTTCGTGGCGGTGTACGGCCTGTGCACGGCGGCGCTCGTGCCGCGGCCGGTGCTGAACCTGGCGGCGGGCGCCCTCTTCGGCGCTTCCCTGGGCACGGTCGCGGCGGTGGCCGGGACGGTGCTCGGCGCGGGGATCGCCTTCGGTCTCGGACGGCTCCTGGGGCAGGACGCGCTGCGGCCGCTGCTGCGCGGCCGCTGGCTGGCGGCCGGCGACCGGCAGCTCAGCCGCCACGGCTTCCGCTCGATGCTGGCGCTCCGGCTGCTCCCCGGCGTGCCGTTCGCCGTCTCGAACTACGGCGCGGCCGTCTCCCGGATGGGCTGGGCGGCCTTCCTGACCGCCACCGCGCTGGGCTGTGTGCCCAACACCGCCGCGTACGCCGTCGCGGGCAGCCGCGCCGCGACGCCGACCTCGCCCGTCTTCCTGGTGGCGTTCGGCTTCATCGTGGTCCCCGGGCTGGCCGCCGCGCTCGTCGCCTGGCGCCGGCGCGGGCGGCTGCGGCAGGCGGTGGCGGCGGGGTAGCCGTCCGCCGGGCGGGACGGTGACCGGACCGGTACACACCGGCGGTGTACGTTCGTCCGCCGTTTCCCTTCCCGTCGCCCGGCGGCCATAGCCTCTGCCCGACCTGACCGATGATCACAACGCAAGGGCGAGCACACCCCGACATGTCTTGGTTCGAAGCACTCATCCTCGGGCTCGTCCAGGGGCTGACCGAGTTCCTCCCCGTCTCCTCCAGCGCCCACCTGCGGCTGACCGCGGTCTTCGCGGGCTGGGAGGACCCCGGCGCGGCCTTCACCGCGGTCACCCAGATCGGCACCGAGACCGCCGTGCTGATCTACTTCCGCAAGGACATCGCGCGGATCGTCTCCGCGTGGTTCCGCTCGCTGTACGACGGGCGGGCCCGGCGGGACCCCGACGCCAGGATGGGCTGGCTGGTGATCGTGGGCTCGATCCCGATCGGCGTCCTGGGCCTGACCCTCAAGGACCAGATCGAGGGCCCCTTCCGCGACCTGCGGCTGATCGCCACGACGCTGATCGTGCTGGGCGTGGTCCTGGGCGTGGCCGACCGTCTGGCGGCGCGTGACGCCTCCAGTGGGCGGCACCGCGCGATGCGGGAGCGCAAGTCGCTCGACCACCTGAGCGTGCGCGACGGCCTGCTGTACGGCATGGCCCAGGCGATGGCGCTCGTCCCGGGCGTGTCGCGGTCGGGCGCGACGATCAGCGGCGGCCTGTTCATGGGCTACAGCCGCGAGGCCGCGGCCCGCTACTCGTTCCTGCTGGCCATCCCCGCGGTGCTCGCCTCCGGTCTGTTCGAGCTGACGGAGATCGGCGAGGGGCACGTCTCGTGGGGGCCGACGCTGCTGGCGACCGGTCTGGCCTTCCTGGTGGCCTACGCCGTCATCGCCTGGTTCATGAGGTTCATCTCCACCAAGAGCTTCATGCCGTTCGTGGTCTACCGGATACTGCTGGGACTGCTGATCCTCGGTCTCGTCGCGACCGGGGCGGTCTCCCCGCACGCGGGCGAGTCGGTGGGCTGACGCGCCGCCGGGGCCCGGCGCACGCGGGCGGGCCCGGGGACGTCCCCGTCACCGGCCCTCGGTGAGGCCGTCCCCGGCGGCGCCCCGGCTCAGCACCGCCTGGCGCACCCTCTCGCGCACCTCGGGGAAGTCCTCCTCGGTGGCGGGGACGACGCGGAAGGGCGGTCCGGTGTCGGAGTGGACGGCCAGGTACTCCGCCCGGGAGACGGTCCAGCCCCCGCCTCCGGGTTCGGGGGCGAAGGTGAAGCGGGCCATGGAGCCCTCGTTGCCGCCGCGCTTCTCCGCCGGGACGAATCCGGCCATCTGGCTGCCCAGGCCGTAGACCACCCACGTGCCGTTCACCTTCTCGTACGGCTGCGCCACGTGGTTGTGGGTGCCGATCAGCAGGTCGATGTCCCCGCGGCCCTCCGTGCGCGCGGCGGTCAGCCGGCGGGCGAGCTCCTTCTGCAGGCCGTCGGGGGCCTGCTGCCACTCGGTGCCCCAGTGGAGGCTGACGACGACCACGTCGGCCCCGTCGCGGCGGGCGGCGCGGGCGTCGGCGATCACGCGGTCCGGGTCCAGCAGGTTCACCGCCCACGGGCGGCCGTCGGGCAGCGGGATGCCGTCGGTGCCGTAGGTGTAGGACAGGTGGGCGATCTCGGCGCCGCCCGCCCTCAGCCGGGCCGGGCGGGCGGCCTCCCGCGGGTCGCGGGCCGTGCCCGCGTGCCGCACGCCCGCCTCGTCCAGCGCGTCCAGGGTGCGGCGCACTCCCGCGAATCCGTCGTCGAGACTGTGGTCGGAGGCCGTGGAGCAGCTGTCGTACCCGGTGGTGCGCAGCGCCTCCGCGAGCTGGGGCGGGGAGCGGAACGTCGGGGAGCCGGTGAAGGGGCCGTCCTCGCCCCCGTAGGGCGTCTCCATGTGGCACAGCGCCACGTCCGCGGAGGCCACGACCGGTTTCACCCCCGCCAGGATGCGGGAGAAGTCGTAGCCGTCGCCGCCCGCGTCCTCCGCCGCCTGCCGGACGATCGAGGGGTGGGGGACGATGTCGCCGGCCGCGAGCAGGGTGAACGGGCGGCGCCGCTCGTCCCCGGGGGGCGCCCCGTCGTCCCGGGCGGCGGGGCCGCCGGACGCGGTGCACGAGGCCAGGGCGGCCGTCAGGGCGGTGAGCGCCAGGACCGCGGCGGCCGGAGCGGTCCGGCCCGTCCGGGCTGCGCGGCCCGTCCGGGCTGCGCCCCGGTGTGCCGTCCGCACCGCCGCGCGCGTCCGCTCCCCTGGCCCGGTCCGTTCCGTCCGGCGCATCGTCCGCCTCCCGTGTGTCACGGCGCGCCGCCTTGCCGGGGCGGCACCGCCCTCCTCCCGGCAGCGTGGGCGCGGGCGGGACGGGCGGCATTCCGAAGGGGCGTTCCGCTGATCCGTCCGGGGCGGCGGACCGCCCGGATGCTGGAATGGGAGGCATGACAGGGACGGCACACACCACCGGGACGGACCTGCTCGTCGTGGGCGGCGGGCCGGCGGGCTGCGCGGCCGCCGTCATGGCGGCCAGCGTGGGGATGCGCTCGCTGCTGCTGGAGGCGCGGCCGGAGCTGTGCGGCAGGCTGCGGTACGTGAGGTCCCTGGAGAACGTGCTGGGGGGTTTCGCCTCCGGCCCGGACCTCGCCGCGTCCGCCGCCGCCGACGTGGCGCGGGCCGAGGGGTGCCGGGTCGAGCTCGGCGCGCGCGTCGTCCGGCTCGACGTCCGCGGCGACCGCGTGGTGGCCGTGCTGGAGTCGGGCGCCTCGTACACCGCCGCCCACGCCGTCGTCGCCACCGGCACGGGTCCGCTGGGCCCGGCGGACACCGGCTGGCTCCACGATCCCGGCGGTCTGGCCGGCGCCCCGCTGTGGGAGGCCGATCCGGCGGCGCACGAGGGCCGGACCGTGCTCGTGCTGGGCGCCGACCGCCCGCTGGGCACCCTGCTGCGGGCCGCCCCGGCGGCACGGGTCCGCTTCCTGGTGGCGCACCCGCCGGCGGACGGGTACAAGACCGCCGAGGTCCGACCGGACCCCCGCGTCGAGCTGGTGTCCGTCCGGCGGGTCGTGCTGGAGGGCGCCCGGCGGGGGGTCGCCGCCCGGATCACCACCGCGGCGGGGGACGCGCTGCGGTGGACGGCGGACGCGGCGTACCTCAACATCGGCAGCGCGCCTGTACTCCTTCCGGGTGATCTCGTGCCCGACTCCACCGGCTACTGCCCGCCGGACCGGCAGCATCCACGTGTCCACGTGGCCGGTGACCTGCGGTCGGCCCGCGCCCAGCGGATCATGACGGCGATGGGTTCGGGCGGTGAGGCGGCGCTGCGCGCGTACTACGCCCTGCGGGGGGTTCCGGACCGGCCGGAGTGACGGGGCGCGCGGCGCGCCCCGGCGGAGTCCGCGCTGCCGGACGTCCGCTTTTCCGTGTCGCCCCGGGCTGGGAAGCTGGTGGACAGGCAGCCGTGGGGCGTCCGCACCGAGACCCCGGAGAACACTTTGGCCGAGCGCAACGACGACAGCTACCGACTGCTGGCCGGCCTCCCCTACGTGGCCATGGCCGTCGTCGCCCTGGTGGACGTGACGGCGGGGCCGGAGGTGGGGTTCCTGCCGCTGCTGGCGCTCGGTCCCGCCTTCGCCAGCCTCGTCGGCGGCATGCGCCGCACGGCGCTGATCGGGGCGCTGGCGCTCGCGCTGTGCCTGCTCCTGGGCGCGTACGACGGCCTGCTGGGGAGGCCGCGCGGCTACACGGCCGCCGCGTCGGTGCTCGGCGTGGCGGCGGCCGGGCTGGCCGCCGCGGCCGTCCGCCAGCGGCACGAGGCCGAGCTGGCCAGTGTGCGCTCCATCGCCGAGGTCGCCCAGCGGGTGCTGCTGCGTCCGGTCCCGCGGGCGGCCGGCCACCTGCGGGTGGCGGTGTCCTACACCTCCGCGGTGGCCGAGGCCCGGATCGGCGGCGACCTGTACGAGGTCGTCACCTCGCCCACCGGGGCGCGGGTGATCGTGGGCGACGTCCAGGGGAAGGGCCTGGAGGCGGTGGAGACGGCCGCGGTCGTCCTGGCCGCGTTCCGGGAGGCGGCGTACGACGAGCCGGACCTGATGGCGGTGAGCGCCCGGCTGGAGAGATCGGTCAACCGGCACATGCCGGCGGAGCGGTTCGTCACGGCCGTCCTGGTCGAGACGCACGAGGACCGGTCGGTCACCGTGCTCAACCACGGGCACCCCTCACCGCTGGTCGTCCGGGCGGACGGCACCGCGCACCTCGCGGAGCCCCCCGACACCTCGCCTCCCCTGGGCCTGGGGCTCGACCTCAAGCCCCCCGAGCCGTACGGGCTCTCCCTCGGCCCCGGCGACCAGATGCTGCTGTACACCGACGGCGTCACCGAGGCCCGCGATCCGGAGGGCGTCTTCTACCCGCTGTCCCGGCGGGCCTTCCTGCTGCGGGAGGCGAGCCCGGACGCCGCGCTGGAGGCCCTGCGCCGGGACCTGGTGGCCCATGTCGGGGGGCCGCTCCACGACGACGCGGCCATGCTGCTCCTGCGGTACCGCGGCGGCTGGTCCCGGCCCCCGGACACCCGCGTCCCGGATTCCGCCGGGATCGCCGAGAACGGGGGATGACCGGCACGGAGCGGGTACCCGGCGGCAGAAGACCTCCACTGCCGTCCACGCCGATCGAAGACCATGCACGAATCCCGACTCACCCCCCGAGAGCTCCGCATCCTGCACGAGACCGAGCGGGAGCTGTGCGGGGACGCCGAACTCGCGGCGCGGTTCCGCGACTTCGGCGAGCCCGCGCCCGATCCCCTCATGGACGCCCCGCCGGCTCGGCGCCGCCTGTGGGCGTTCTTCGCCGTCTGCGTCTTCCTGGTCCCGGCGCTGATGATCCTCCATCCCGGGATCGGAGTGCTGCTGTTCCTCGCCGTCCTGATCACGGGTGCGGCGGGCTGGGCCGGCCGCCGCGGGGACCGTCCGGACCGGCGCTGACGCCCCGCGGCGGCCGGACCGGCCCGGGGACGCGCGGCCGCCGCGGGGCGTCCCCTCAGACCCCGGACCGGTCCCCGGCCAGGCCCAGCCGGCACGACTCGCCGGGTTCGACCGTGACGGTCCGGTCCGGCAGCGCCAGGCGGACAGGCGCCTCGGCGGAGGCGGGCAGGCCGATGCACAGCTCCTCCGACCGCATCCGCACCTCCACCCCCCAGTGGTGCCGGTAGCGCAGGGTGAAGCCGAACTCCGACAGCTCCGGGATCGGCGCCGGGTCCAGCCACAGGGCGCCCTCGCGGGCCTCCAGGCCGGTCAGCCCGCGCTGCACCAGGTCCAGCGTTCCGGCCATGGCGCCCAGGTGGATCCCCTCGGAGGTCGTGCCGCCCTGGATGTCGGCGACGTCGCTGACGAGCGCCTCCTGGACGTACGTCCACGCCTCGGGGCGCCGCACCCGGGCCAGCACCCAGCCGTGCACCAGGGAGCTCAGGGTGGAGCCGTGGCTGGTGCGGTGCAGGTAGTGGTCGACCGTGCGGTGCCACAGGTCGTCGTCGAAGGCGTAGCCCAGCCGCCGGAACAGCCGGGCCAGTTCGGCGGGCGGGAACAGGTAGCCGAGCATGAGCACGTCGGCCTGCTTGGACGCCTGGTAGCGGTTGACCGTGTCTCCCTCGGCCTCCAGGATCCGGTCCAGGCGGCGGATGTTGCCGTACTTCTCCCGGTAGCCCTCCCAGTCCAGTTCGGCCAGGTCGCCGTAGCCGTCGAACTGGCTGATGACACCCCGGTGGAAGGGCACCCGCAGCCGCCGCGAGACGTCCCGCCAGCGTTCGACCGTCCCGTCGTCCACCCCCAGTTCCTCGCGGAGTTCGCGGCTGCGCGGCTCGGGGAGCGTCTCCAGCAGGTCCAGGGCGCGGGCGATCGTCCAGGCGGCGGTGACGTTGGTGTAGGCGTTGTCGTCCAGACCCGGCCGGTCGCTGTCCGGGTACGCCTCGTGGTACTCGTCGGGGCCGACCACCCCGAGGATGCGGTAGCGCTCGTGGTCGGGGTCGTACCGGGCCGCGCTCCCCCAGAACTGGGCGATCCGCAGGAGCATCTCGGCGCCCCTGGAGTGCATGAACTCGGTGTCGCCGCTGGCCTGCCAGTACTGCCAGACGTTGTGGGCGACGGCCGAGCCCACGTGGTGCTGGAGCCGGGAGTGGTCCGGCAGCCAGCGGCCCGAGCGCGGGTTCAGGTGCAGCGTCTGGGTCTCCTCCCGCCCGTCGCTGCCGCTCTGCCACGGGTACATCGCCCCGGCGTATCCGGCGTCCTCGGCGGCGCGCACGGCCTCGGGGAGCCGCCGGTGGCGGTAGGTCAGCAGGGCCCGGGAGACCTCCGGGAGGTGGACGTTCAGGTAGGGCAGGACGAACAGCTCGTCCCAGAAGACGTGCCCCCGGTACGCCTCGCCGTGCAGCCCTCGGGCCGGGACGCCCACGTCCAGGTCGGCGGTGTGCGGGGAGAGCGTCTGCAGGACGTGGAAGAGGTGCACCCGCAGGATGTGGCCGGCCTTGCCCGGCACCTCCAGGCCGGCGTGCCGCCACAGCTCCGCCCAGGCGGCGCGGTGCGTCTCCAGCAGGCCGGGGAAGCCGGGCGCGTGGTGGACGTCCTCCAGCGCGGCCTGCAGGGGGTCGCTGATCGCCAGGTCGTGCGAGGTGTGGAGGGCCACGACCTTGTCGACGGCGACGGGGCGTCCGGGCTCGACGGCGACGGTCAGCCGCCGGGCGGGCCGCGGGGCGGTGGGGTCGTCGCGGACCGAGCCGGGTTCCCCGTCCGCCGGGCGGGTGCGGGCGACCACGGCGACGCAGATCTCGGAGGTCCTGGTCTGGCAGCGCAGCCACAGGGTGTCGGGGTCCGCCGAGCCCGCGCGGTGGCCGGTCAGGTGGCGGCCGTCGAGGGCGCGGTAGCGGGCGACGCCCGCGTTGACGACGCCGCCGTCGACGGCGGACTCGACCTCGACCGTCCCGGCCCAGTCCTCGGCGGTGAACGTGGTGCGCAGGGCCGCCAGGTGCGGCTCGCCCATGTGGACCAGGCGGCTCTGCTCGACGCGCAGGCGCCGTCCGGCGGGGTCCTCCAGCAGGACCGTCCGGTTCAGGACGCCCTGCCGGAGGTCCAGTTCCTGCCGGTACTCCAGGATTCCGCCCTGGTCGGGGGCCCACCAGGGCGGGGCGGAGCCGTCTTCGGGGGGTGCGGGGCCGTCGAGGATCCTGAAGCGCAGGGGCAGCCAGTTGGGGAGGTTGACCATGTCCTCGTTCTCGACCTCGCGGCCCTGCACGGTGGACGTCAGCCGGTTGTAGCAGCCCGCCACGTACGTGCCCGGGTAGTGCACCTCGTCGGCGTCCGTCTCCGGGGCCGCGCCGCGCGTCGCGAAGTAGCCGTTGCCCAGCGTGCACAGGGCCTCGCGCAGCCGCTCCTCGGCGGGGTCGTAGCCCTCGTACCCCCACACCCACTGCTCCACGGTCTCAGCTCCCCTCGTCGCGGCGGCCGGCGGGACGCCGGCCGGTGTTCTCGCCGGGGCCGTCCCCGGGCTCGGTCAGCAGTTCCGCCAGGTCGCGCACGACCACGTCGGCGCCGTGGTCGCGCAGGTCGGCGGCGCTGGTGGGCCCGGCGGTCCGGTCCACCCCGACGACCAGGCCGAACCCGCCCCGGCGTCCGGCCTCGACGCCGGCCAGGGCGTCCTCGACGACGGCCGTCCGGGAGGCGGGCGCGCCCAGGCGCCGGGCGGCCTCCAGGAAGACCGCGGGGTCCGGTTTGCCGGGCAGTCCCAGCCGGGCCGCCTCGTGGCCGTCCACCACGGCGTCGAACAGCTCCAGCACCCCGGCGCCGGAGAGCAGTTCCCGTGCGTGCCGGGAGGCGGAGATCACCGCCATGGGCGTGCCCCCGCGGCGCAGGACGCGCAGCAGCCGGAGCGTGCCGGGCCAGGTGTCGACGCCGTGTTCCCGCAGCGCGTCGGTGAACAGCTTCTCCTTGCGGGCGGCCACGGCCCGGACGGTGTCGTCCCCCGGGGGGTCCTGCGGTGTGCCCGGCGGCAGGTCCAGGCCGCGTGAGGCGAGGAAGGCGGCGGCCCCGTCGATGCGCGCCCTCCCGTCCACGTGGTGCCGGTAGTCCTCGTCGGCGTCGAAGGGGCGGAACCGGTCGCCCGGGCCCGTCCCCGTGCCGCCGAAGCGCTCGCGCCACACCTCCAGGCAGGCGTCGAAGGCCTTCTTCCAGGCGGCGGCGTGGACCCGGGCGGAGTCGGTGATCACCCCGTCGGTGTCGAAGACCACGGCGTGGACCCCGCGCAGGCACGGGGCCGGTACGGCGGTCTCCTCCGGGCGGGCCGCCCCGGCGTCCCCGTCCTCCCCGGGGCGCTGTGCGGGACGCTGTGCGGGCTCCTCCCGGCGGCCGTTCTCCCGTGGTTCGGCGGTGGCGGACGACATGGGCCTCCATCCGGTGGTCGGGTCAGATGTGCTCCGGCACGAGGGCGACCGGGCAGTCGGCGTGGTGGAGGACGGTGTGGTCGACCATCCCCATCTGGAGGCCGCCGTGGCCCGGGCGGCGGTGGGCTCCGACCACCAGCAGGTCGGCGCCGCGGGCCTCCTCCAGCAGCACCACCCGGGCGGGCCCCTCCACGGCCCGCATGCGCAGGTCGATCCCGGAGTGCTCGCGCGCGGTGGCGCGCAGGGCGCCGTCCAGGTACTCCAGCGCCTCCCGCTCGCGGGCCACCGCGGGGTTCCCCTGGATCAGCGGGTGCTTCTGCGCGTGGAGGGCGGGACGGCGCCAGGCCCGCACGGCGTGCAGCTCGCAGTGCCGGGCCATGGCCTCGCGGAAGGCGAAGCGGGCGGCGGGCGCATCCTCCGACACGTCCCCGACGCCGAGGACGATCCGCCCGCGCCCGCCGCGGCGGGCGGCGTCCCCGCCCCGTACGACGACCACCGGGCAGTCGGCGCGGCCGGCCACCGACAGGCTCACCGAGCCCAGCAGCAGCCCGGCGATCCTGCCCCGGCCCCGGGAGCCGACGACCACGGCGAACGCGTTGCGGCCCGCGTGGACCAGGGCGTCCGCGGGGTCCTCGGTGAGGACGCCGGTGCTCAGCCGTACGCCGGGGGCGTGCTGGTGGGCGCGTTCCGCCGCACAGGCCATCAGGTCCTCCGGCCGGAGTTCCTCCTCCGTCCACTCGGTGGAGGCGTGGAGGAGCCGCAGCGGCACCCCGTGCCGGACCGCCGCGTCCGCGGCCCAGTCCACCGCGCGCAGACTGGACTCGGACCCGTCGACGCCCACCAGCACGGGAAGTTCCACGCCGTCTCCTCCTTCTCCGGGCCCTTCGCCCGGGTTCCTCCTCCGGTCCCTTCTCCCGGGTTCCCTCCGCGGGTTTCCGCCCGGGTTCCCTCCGGCCTCGCGTCCCGTCCGGGGCCATCACCGGCCGGTTTCTGGGAATGTTTCTGGGAACGGTGACCCGCATATGGACCACCGAAACCCGGAACGGGCGGTTCCCGGCCGGTCGCCCTCCCGGACGGCGGTCCCGCACATCGGTCCCGGCCGAGGCGAGGAGGCGCGGCATGCGGGTGGCTCGGGGCACGCGGTGGCGGCGCGGGACGCTCGCGGTGGCGGCGGGCGCACTGCCCGCCCCGGCCTTCCCGGAACCGTCCCTGTGGTGGTGGGCCTACGCCGCTCTGGTGCCGTGGCTGCTGCTGCTGCGGACGGCGGGAAGCGGACGCCGCGCCGCCGTGGAGGGCTGGCTGGGCGGGACCGGTTTCCTGCTGGCCGGGCACCACTGGCTGGCGCCGAACCTGCACGTCTTCATCGTGGTGACGGCGGCCCTGCTGGGCGTGCTGTGGGCGCCCTGGGGGTGGCTGGTGCGGCGGCTGCTGGCGGGCTCGCCGGGCCCCGGGCGGGCGGTCGCGGCCGTGGTGCTGGTGCCCTCGGCGTGGCTGATGGCCGAACTGGTCCGTTCCTGGGAGTACCTGGGCGGTCCGTGGGCGCTGCTCGGGGCGAGCCAGTGGCAGGTGCCGCCCGCACTGCGGCTGGCCTCGCTGGGCGGGGTGTGGCTGGTCACCGTGTGGGTGGTGGCCGTCAACACCGTGTCGGCGCTGCTCGTCGCGGCACCCCGGGCCCGGGTGCCCGCGGCCGCCGCCGCGGTGGTGTGCGCGCTGGTCCCGGCCGCGGCCTGGGCGTGGGCGCCGCTGCCGCGTCCGGCGGGCTCCGTCCGGGTCGCGGTGGTGCAGCCGGGCGTCGTGGCGGGCCCGGAGGCGCGCTTCGACGCCGGCGAGCGGCTGACCCGCGGGCTGGCGGGCCGGGGCGCGGACCTGGTGGTGTGGGGCGAGAGCAGTGTCGGCCACGATCTGGACGCCCGTCCCGACCTGCGGAGGCGGCTCGCGGCGCTGTCCGCGCGCGTCGGGGCGCCGGTGCTGGTCAACGTGGACGCGCGGCGCTCGGACCGGCCGGGGATCTTCAAGAGTTCGGTGCTGATCGGACCCGGCGGGCCGACCGGGGACCGCTACGACAAGATGCGTCTGGTCCCGTTCGGGGAGTACGTCCCGGCCCGTTCGGTGCTGGGCTGGGCGACGGCGGTGGGCCGGGCGGCCGGCGAGGACCGCAGGCGCGGGGACGCGCCGGTGGTGATGGACGCCGGCGCGGTGCGCGTCGGGCCGCTGGTGTGCTTCGAGTCGGCCTTCCCCGACATGAGCCGGGCGCTGGTGCGCGACGGCGCCGGGGTGCTGGTCGCCCAGTCGGCGACGTCCTCCTTCCAGGAGAGCTGGGCGCCCGGGCAGCACGCCTCCCTGGCGGCGCTGCGGGCGGCGGAGACCTGGCGGCCGATGGTGCACGCCACGCTGACGGGGGTGAGCGCGGTGCACGGGCCGCGCGGCGAGCCGGTGGGCGGGCGGCTGGGCACCGACCGGAGCGGGGCGGCGGTGTACGAGGTGCCGCTCGCCTCGGGCACCAGCCCCTACGTGCGGTTCGGCGACTGGGTGCCCGCCGCCGCGCTGGCGGCGCTGCTGGTGTCGGCCGCCGTCGCGGCGGCCGGGCGGGCGCGGCGGGGTTCCGGCGGCGTCCGGCAGGAGGCGGAGCCGGGGCGGGAGCCACTCAGCCGGACCGTTCCAGCACGGCGGTGACGATCCGTTCGCACAGTTCGTGGGTGCGCAGGGCGTCCTCGGCGTCGAGGCACTTCCCGGCGCGCACGGCGTCGAGGAAGGCGGTGACGCCCTGCTCGATGCCGCGCTGGCGGGCCACGGGCACCCAGTCCCCGCGGCGGCGGATGCTGGGCTGGCCCTTGTGGTCGACGATCTCCGCCAGGTTGAACACCTGGCGTTTGGTGTCCTCCCCCGCGACCTCCAGGATCTCCTCCGCGCTGCCGCTCATCCGGTTCATCGTGCCGACGGCGGTGAAGCCGTCGCCCGACATCTGCAGCACCACGTGGTGGAGGAGTCCGCCGCGGACCCGGGAGCGGACGTCGACGTGGTCGGCCGGGCCGGGCAACAGGAAGCGGAGGGTGTCGACGACGTGGATGAAGTCGTCGTAGACCGCCACGCGCGGGTCGGCCGCCAGTCCCACGCGGTTCTTCTGCATCAGGATCAGGTGGCGCGGGTGCTCCAGGCACTGGACGTAGCCGGGCGCGTGGCGGCGGTTGAAGCCGACGGCGAGCGCGACGCGCCGCTCGCCGGCCAGGCGCACCAGCCGCTCGGCCTCCGCCAGGTCGTAGGCGAGCGGCTTGTCCACGTAGGTCGGCACCCCGGCCTCCAGCAGCCGGGCGACGATGCGGGGGTGCTCGGTGGTGGGGGCGTGGACGAACGCCGCGTCGGGTCCGGCGGCGATCAGTGCGTCGAGGTCGGCGTGGCGCTGCCCGGCCGGGACGCGGTGGGCGTCGGCGGTCCGGTCCAGGGTGGCGCGGGTGCGGGTGTGGAGGTGGAGTTCCACCCCCGGCCGGGTGGCGAGCACCGGAAGGTACGCCTTCTGTGCGATGTCGCCGAGTCCGATCACGCCGACCTTCACGGGACCTCCTGGGATCGCTGCCGTCCGTGCCGCCGGGGCCGCGGGGCCGTCAGCGCCGCCGGCCGGCCGTGCCCCGCGTCTCCCGTGCCCCGGCAGCATACGGCTCCGGCGGCCGCCAGTCGGCGATGCCGTCGAGGCTGCGCAGGGCCAGGCGCGGGCCGATCCGGTTGAGGACGGCGACGGCTGCGGTGCGCAGCGCGACGACGGGCGGGGAGGTGAGGGTCGTCATCCGTCCGACCCGTTCGGAGCGGCGCACCACGGCCATGGTGCGCGGCAGCCGGTCGCGGGTGTAGGCGGCCAGGGCCGCGGCCGTCGTGCCGGGGTCGGGTGCGGCGTGGTGGGCCAGGACGACGGCGTCCTCGATCGCCTGGCAGCCGCCCTGGCCGAGGTTGGGGGTCATGGCGTGGGCGGCGTCGCCGAGCAGGGCCACCCGGCCGAGGTGGTGGGCGGGCGGCGCGGCGGCGGTGCGGTACACGTCGTTGCGCAGGACGGCGGCGGGGTCCAGGGCGGCGAGCAGGTCGGGCACGGGGTGGTGCCAGTCGCCGAAGCGCCGCAGCAGTTCGGCCCGTTCGCCGTCCGGGGACCGCTGCCCGGCGGGGACGGCGGCGGTGGCGTAGGCGTACACCCGGCCGTCGTGCAGCGGGATGGTGCCCCACAGCGAGCCGCGTCCCCAGGTCTCGTGGGGGCTGAAGGGCCGCTCGGGCGCGGGGACGACGAAGCGCCAGGCGGTGAAGCCCGCGTAGCGGGGCGCGGGGTGGCCGGGGAAGAGGGCGCGCCGGGTGGCGGAGTGGATGCCGTCGGCGGCGACGACGAGGTCGGCGGTGTGCTCCCGGCCGTCCGCGGTCCGCACGGTCGCGGGGCGTTCGGCGGTGCCGGGGTCGGCCACCTCGGCGGAGACGCCGGTGCGGACGGCTCCCCCGGGCAGCCCGGCGGCGAGCAGGGCGACGAGGTCGGCGCGGTGTGCGACCACGGCGGGGCCGCCGAAGCGCTCGGCCGCGGCGTCCTGGGTGGTGCGGGAGAGCCAGCGGCCGGACGGGGTGCGCAGGCCGCCCTCGTCCTGCCAGGCGGACATGGCCCGGACGGTGTCGCCGAGTCCGATGACGTCCAGGGCCCGCTGGGCGTTGGGGGCCAGTGCGATGCCCGCCCCGACGCGTTCCGGCGCGGTGGCGCGTTCGGCGACGGTCACCTCCCAGCCGCGCCGGTGCAGCGCCGCGGCGGCGGTCAGACCGCCGATCCCGGCTCCGATGACGAAGGCTCGCGGCTGGTTCATGACCGGTTCTCCCCTGGATCGGCGGTCGCGACGGTGAGACTACAGCTGTAGTGACAACTCACAGGTTACTACACCTGTAGTGAGGGCGGTAGATTGGCGGCCATGGCCCCGCGCACGACCCGACCCACCGCCCGCGGCGAGCTGATCGCCGACACCGCGATCGACCTGCTGGCCGAGCGGGGCCTGCGCGGTCTCACCCACCGCGCGGTGGACGAGGCGGCCGGGCTGCCGCAGGGCTCGACGTCCAACCACGCGCGCACCCGCGAGGCCCTGCTGGAGGCGGCGGTGCGGCGGCTGGCCGTGCGCGAGGCGCGCGTCCTGGGACCGCGGGAGATGCCCGCCCCCGAGGACGGCCCGGACGCGCTGGCCGACGCCCTGGCACGGGCACTGCACCGCTATCTGACCCGCCACCGGCACCTGGCGGTCGCCCGCTACGAACTGGCCCTGGAGGCGACCCGGCGGCCCGCCCTCCGCGCCATCTACGACCGGGCGGGAACCGCCGCCTTCCGCGAGCCCCTGGTGGCGATGATGGCCGCGGCCGGCTCGGCCGATCCCGAACGGCACACCCTGTCGCTGGTGGCCTGGTGCGACGGCGTGATGTTCTCCTGCACGGCGGGCTCCTACCACTCCACGGCGCCCGCCCCGGAGGACCTGCGGGCCGGTCTCGGGGAACTGCTGCGGGGCATGCTGGGGCCCTGAGCCGCCCCGGCCGGCCGCGTCACCCCTGCGGGGAGTTCCCGGAGGACGCCGCGTACACCAGAGTGGTCCGGATGCGACACGTGCGACACGCCCTGCTCCTGGCCGGGGCGGCCCTGACCGTGGTCTCGGGGGCCTCGGGCTGCGTGACGGCGGCCGGCCGCCCCGCGGCCGGGGCGGACCTCCCGCCCGACCCGTCCGCCGCTCCCGCCCGGCCGGAGCGGGAGGACGGGCCGCGCCTCACCCCCGGGCCGGCGCGGGAGACCCTGGCACGGGTGCCGGCCGCCACGGCACGCCCGCCCGCGCCGGACGACACCCCGACGCGGTACGGGCCGCCGTCCGCCGGCGCCCGGGGCGCCCCGCCCCCCCGGCCGGTCCCGCAGCGGCCCCGGCGCACACCGCGCGAGCCCGGCCCCTCCGGCACAGGCCGGCCCGGCGGCGCGCTCGGGGGTCTTCCCCTGCCGCCCGGCGCCGACGTGTGCGGGCTCGGCGAGACGTACGGCGGCTGGGATCCCCGCAGCGAGCAGGCGCGGGCGTGCCGGGAGGTCTACGGGGGCTGACCGGCGCGGCCGCCGCGGGCCTCCCGGCACCGCCGGGGCCGACCGGTCCGCCCGGTCCGCCCGGAGTTCAGGACCCGGCGGAGGCGTCCCGTCCGTACCGCCGGGCCAGCGCCCCCACCGCCTCCGCCACCGCCGCGCGGAGCCCGTCCGGCCCCAGCACCTCGGCCTCCGCGCCGAGCCGGAGCAGGTCGCCCACCGCCACGGGGGTGCTCTCCACCGGAAGGTCCACCCGCACCCAGCCCTCCGCGTCCGGTTCGCCCGCCTCCCGCGCAGCCCGCGTCCCCGCCGCGCCGAACAGCATGGGCAGCAGCCGCAGGGCGCGCGGCGAGACGCGCAGGTGCGCCTCGCCCCGCAGCCGGGCGTCCTCCAGGCGGCGGGAGGACGCCGCCCAGTAGGCGGCGAGGTCGAAGTCCCCGGGCCGCTCGAAGTGTTCGTCCGCGACGTCGAGACCGAGGATGCGCGAGACCCGGTAGGTGCGCACCTCCGCTCCGGGGGCCGCTCCGGAGTCCCCGCCAAAGTCCCCGGAGCGCGCCACGAGGTACCAGATGCCGCCCTTGAGGACGAGACCGAGCGGATGCAGTTCACGGTGGACCTCGCCGCGCCGGCGGCGGTAGTGGACGCGCACCGGCCGCTGCTCCCAGACGGCCTCGGCCACCCGCGCCAGGTGCGGCACGGGCTCGGCGTCCCGGAACCAGGCGGGGGCGTCGAGGTGGAAGCGCTCCTGGACGCGCCGGGTGCGCTCGGCCAGCCGCGCGGGAAGCGCGGCACGCAGCTTGAGCTGGGCGGTGGCCAGTTCGGCCCCCAGTCCCAGCTCGGCCGCGGCGGCGGGCATGCCGGCGAGCCAGAGGGAGTCGGCCTCCTCCCCGGTGAGCCCGGTCAGCCGGGTGCGGTAGCCCTCCATGAGCCGGTATCCGCCGTCCGGCCCCCGCTCGGCGTAGACGGGCACACCGGAGGCGGCCAGCGCCTCGGCGTCGCGGTAGACGGTGCGGACCGACACCTCCAGCTCGGCAGCGAGTTCGGACGCGGTCATCCGGCCCCGGTTCTGGAGCAGCAGGAGCATCTGCAGGAGGCGGTCGGCTCGCATGGCGCCAGTCTGCCGCCCGTACCTGACAGGAGATGTCAGGTACGGGCGCGACAGTGGTGGCGTCCGGCGCGGGAGGGACCCGCGCCGCCGGTCACGGAGGAGACCCCATGTCCACGCACACCACCGGCAGCTTCACCTTCGCCGACTGGCAGGAGGCCGTCCTCTCCGAGGCCGAGGGCGGTCCGAAGCTGGCCCGCGCCACCGTCGCCAACCACTTCACCGGCGGCATCGAGGCCGCCGGGACGGCGTGCGCCTACAGCATCGTGTACACCACCGGGGACCCGGAGTCGGCCGGGAGCTTCACCGGCCACGAGCTGGTCACCGGCGCCCTCGACGGCCGCAAGGGCAGCTTCGTCCTCGCCGAGCACGGCACCTTCGACGAGAGGGGGACCGTGCACTGCGTCTTCGAGGTGGTGCCCGGTTCCGGCACCGGGGAGCTGGCCGGCCTGCGGGGGACGGGCGGCTTCACCGCGGTGCACGGCGAGCCGTCCGTCGCGTACGCCTTCGACTACGAGCTGGACTGACGCCGGACCGGCGCCGTACGGGTGGCCGGCCCCGGGCGTGCCGCACGGGGCCGGGCGGTCACTTCCCCAGGTCGGGGATGCACCAGTCGACCGGGGTGTGCCCCTGCGCCGCGATCGCCTCGTTGATCTGGGTGAAGGGGCGGGAACCGAAGAACTTCTTCGCGGACAGCGGCGAGGGGTGGGCGCCCTGCACCACCGCGTGCCGCTCGGTGTCGATCAGCGGCAGCTTCTTCCTCGCGTGGGCCCCCCACAGCACGAAGACGGCCGGGTCGGGCCGCGCGCCGACGGCGCGGATCACCGCGTCCGTGAACTTCTCCCAGCCCTTCCCCTTGTGGGAGTTGGGCTCGCCCTGCCGGACGGTGAGGACCGTGTTGAGCAGCAGCACGCCCTGCTTCGCCCACGGCATCAGGTAGCCGTTGTCGGGGACGGGGCAGCCCAGCTCCGCCTGCAGCTCCTTGTAGATGTTCCGCAGGGACGGCGGGATCCTCACCCCCGGCCGCACCGAGAACGCCAGCCCGTGGCCCTGCCCCTCGCCGTGGTACGGGTCCTGGCCGAGGATCACCACCTTGACCTGGTCGTAGGGGGTGGCGTCCAGCGCCGCGAAGACCTCCTCCCGGGGCGGGTAGACCGGCCCGCGCGCCCGCTCCGCCTCGACGAACTCGACGAGCTCCTTGAAGTACGGCTTCTCCAGCTCGTCGCCGAGGACGCCCTGCCAGGACTCGGGCAGCATGCCGTTCACGTGAGACAACCTCCGGTTTCGGTTCCGCGTTGCGCCTCAGAACCTACCGGTGACCGCCGACAGCGGCGCTCCGGCGGCGGGCCGGGGACTACCAGCTCTCCTTGCGGGAGAGCTCCCACAGCCGCATGATCGTCGAGGAGTCGATGCACCACTCCACCCCGGCGATGTCGTCGCGCGCGGCGATGTAGAGCTTGCCCTGCCACAGGGGGACCAGCCGGGCGTCCTCGGCCAGGATCTCCTGGGCCTCGGCGAAGGCGGCGCCCGCCTCGCCGCGGTCGCTCTCCTTGCGGGCCCGGGGCAGCAGCGTCCCGGTCAGGACACTGTGCTCGTAGGGCGTGCCGAGGGCGTTCTCCTTGCCGACGAACGGCGAGATGTAGTTGTCCGCGTCCGGGAAGTCGGGGAACCAGCCGCGGCCGAACACCGGGTACTCGCCCTCCGCGACGCCCTCCTGGAACTCCCGCCACTCGCGGCCCTCCAGGGTGACCTCGAACAGTCCCGACGCCTCGAGCTGCCGCTTGATCTCGGCGAACTCCTCGGCGGTGGTGGCCCCGTAGCGGTCCGTGGCGTACCAGAGGGTCAGCCGGACCTTCCCGGTGATCCCGGCTCCGGCCAGCGCGGCCCTGGCCTTGTCCACGTCGGGCTCGCCGTACTCCTCGTAGAAGGCGCTGGTGTGCCCGGTGATCCCGCCGGGGACCATGGAGTACAGCGGGGCGGCGGTGCGCTGGTAGACGTTGCGGACCAGGGCCTTGCGGTCGATGATCTGGGCCACGGCCCGGCGGACGGCCGGCTCGGAGACCTCCTCGTGCTCCGGGTTGAACACCAGGTAGCGGATCTCGGTGCCGTAGACCTCGTCGAGCTTGATGTCCGGGTAGTCGGTGCGGTTCCTGTCGAAGTCGGTGACCTGCTCGGGCGTCAGGCCGCGGTAGGTGAGGTCGACGGTGCCCTTCTTGAGCTCGTCGGTCATCTTCCCCGAGTCCTTGAAGTACCGGACGGTGACGGCGCCGTTCTTGACCTCGGCGGCTCCCCGGTACTTCTCGTTCCTGACCAGCTCGACCCGCTCGCCGTCCTTGTACTCCTCGATGCGGTACGGCCCGGACCCGCTGATCGTGTCCGACTTCAGCAGCCGGTCGGCCGGGTAGACGGCGGGGTCGACCAGGGAGGCGGCGGGGGTGGCGAGCACCAGCGGGAAGGTGGCGTCCGGCCGCTTGAGGTGGAATATGATCGTCCGGTCGCCGGAGGTCTCTATCCGGTCGATGCTCTGCAGCAGCTGGGCGGGACCGCTCTCCGCCTTGATGGCGAGGGTGCGCTCGAAGGAGTACTTCACCGCTTCGGCGTCCAGCGGGTTCCCGCTGGAGAACGTCAGGCCCTTCTTCAGGACGCAGCGGTAGACGCTGCTGACGGCGTCGGTGAAGCCGCATCTCTGCGCGGCGTCGGGTTCGGGGGTCCCGCTGGAGTTCGGGAAGTGCGTCAGCGTCTGGTAGACGTTCCGGAACAGCTCCCAGGAGCCGTCCCAGGCGCCGGCCGGATCCAGGACGCTGGGCATGCTCGTGGTGCCGACGACGATCGCCCTGTCGCTCCCGCCTCCCCCGCCCAGTGAGCCGCACCCGGCGAGCAGACTCGCCGTCACCACCACGGCTGCGCCCTTCAGAGGCTTGTCCTGGCTGAACACTCGTACGCTCCTCGGTCGGCGATGCCACTACTGCCTGGGGTGCTGTGGGGGGTTCCATCGGCCGACGGGGGCGGAGCACGGGCCGCGGTGCGCGTGCCACCGCACGGCGGCAGGGCGTCAACTGGCCTGTCGTGCCGACGACGTGGCAGACCATACCGCAGCATGTGACGTAGCTGACAGGCTTCCGAACCGGTTCGGATCATGGCTTTCCCGGCGGCCGGGCCCGGGCCGCCGGCACGGGCGGACAGACCGGGCGCAACCGTACGCGGCCCACCGGGCGCGGGGCCTCGCGGCAGGGGACCGGGAGGGCTCGGAAAGGAAACAGCGCCTCCGGCACCGTACCGCCCGCCCGGGCGGGCGGTACGGTGCCGGAGGCGCTGTCCGGGCGTCCCCGGCGCTCGGCCGGCCGGGGTCCGCTCCGTCACTCCACCCCGGCGTTGAGGAACATCCCGCCGTCGACCACGAGGGTCTGGCCGGTGATCCACCCGGAGGCGTCGGAGGTGAGGAAGGCCGCCGCTCCCCCGATGTCCTCGGGCACGCCGAGCCGTCCCATCGGGTAGCGCCGGACGACCTCCTCCTCGCGCCCCTCGTAGAGCGCGGCGGCGAACTTCGTCTTCACCACGGCCGGGGCGATGGCGTTGACCCGCACCTTCGGCGCCATCTCGTGCGCGAGCTGGAGGGTGAGGTTGACCATCGCGGCCTTGCTGATGCCGTAGGCGCCGATGAAGGGCGAAGCGGACAGCCCGGCGATGGAGGCGATGTTGACGATGGTGCCGCCGTTCTCCTTCTGCCAGGCCGCCCAGGTGCGCTGGGCGAAGCCGAGCGCGGAGAGGACGTTGGTCTCGAAGACCTTGCGGGCGACGTTCAGGTCCAGCTCGGCGATGGGCCCGAAGACCGGGTTGGTGCCGGCGTTGTTGACCAGGTGGTCGACGCGGCCGAACGCCTCCATGGTGCGCTCCACGGCCTCCGCCTGGTGGGCCTCGTCGTGCGCCTTCCCGGCGACGCCGATGGCGCGGTCCGCGCCGAGCCGGGCGACGGCCTCCTTGAGCGCGTCCTCGTTGCGGCCGGTGATGCACACCCGGTCGCCGCGGGCGACGAGGGCCTCGGCGATGCCGTAGCCGATGCCGCGGCTCGCCCCGGTGATGATGGCGACCTTGCCGCCGTCCTGCACTGCCATACCGTTGTCCGTTTCCTGGTGGGTCGTTCGGGCGTCAGTCGAGCGGCCCGCCGGCCACGTACAGCACCTGGCCGGAGACGAATCCGGCCTCCTCGCCGGTGAAGAAGGCGATGGCGTTGGCGATGTCCTCGGGCCTGCCGACGCGCTGGACGGGGATCTGCGAGGCGGCGGCCTTCTGGAAGTCCTCGAAGCCCATGCCGACGCGGGCGGCGGTGGCGGCGGTCATGTCGGTGGCGATGAAGCCGGGGGCCACGGCGTTGGCGGTGATGCCGAACTTGCCCAGCTCGATGGCGAGGGTCTTGGTGAAGCCCTGGAGGCCGGCCTTGGCGGCGGAGTAGTTGGCCTGGCCGCGGTTGCCGAGCGCGGAGCTGGAGGAGAGGTTGACGATCCGGCCGAACCCGGCGTCGACCATGTGCTTCTGACAGGCCCGGGACATCAGGAAGGCACCCCGCAGGTGCACGTTCATGACCGTGTCCCAGTCGGAGTCGCTCATCTTGAACAGCAGGTTGTCGCGGAGCACGCCGGCGTTGTTGACCAGGACGGTCGGCGCGCCCAGCTCCTCGGCGACCCGGGCGACGGCGGCCTCCACCTGCTCGGCCACGGACACGTCGCAGCCGACGGCGAGGGCCCTCCCGCCCGCGGCGGTGATCTTCTCCACGGTGTCCTTGCAGGCCGACTCGTCCAGGTCGAGTACGGCGACGGCCCGGCCCTCGGCGGCCAGGCGGACGGCCGTGGCCGCGCCGATGCCCCGGGCGCCGCCCGTCACGATCGCGACACGCTGCTCGGTGGTGGACATGCTGGTCTCTCCTCGCGCTCGAATGGGTGAGCAACCGCTTAGTACCTCTGGTGGACGTGACGCTAGAAGCACGGACACGCTCTGTCAACGCCCCGCAGCACGGGTGAGGCCCAGCCCACGCGCCGGGCCCGCTCACGGGCCCGGCGCGCCGCCGTCCGGCCGCCCCCTCAGCGCACCAGCGTCCGGAGCAGCCGCTCGATCTCCGCCCCGGGATCGGCGGTCAGCCCGGTGTGCACCGGACCCGGCTGGACGACGGTGGAACGGGGCGCCACCAGCCAGCGGAAACGCCTCCCGGCGTCGTCGCCGGCGGCCTGCCCGGCGGCGTCCCCGCCCCGGCACACGCACTCCACCGCGTGGAGGGCCGCCCGCACGCCCTCGACGTCGGCGTCCGGGTCCAGGGCCCGCAGCCTGCCCTCGTCCAGGTGGGTGCGGGCCGCGACGAAGGACCGGGCCCGGCAGTAGAGGACGATTCCGGCGTTGATCAGCTCGCCGCGCTCGACCCGGGGGACGACGCGCAGGACGGCGTACTCGAAGACGTCGCGCCCGCCTGTCAGACCGCTCACCGCTGCCGCCCGCCCTTCTTCAGCCCGCTCACGGCGTCCGCCCAGTCCTTCAGCCAGCCCGGCGCCCTGGAGGGGCCGTCCTGGCTCGGGGCGCCGACGGTGATCCGCCGGTGGACCGTACCGGCCCGGGCCGCCAGCACCTCGACGTAGGCGCGGCGCAGGGCGTCCGGCGTATCGAAGCCCGGCTCGCCCGCCAGCCACTCGTCGGGGATGTCGGCCGCGCACTCGGCCAGCAGCTCCTCCGTCACGCGCGGCGCCAGCTCGGCGGCGGCCGCGGCGATGTCGGGGCCGGCGGGGGCGAGGGCGTGGTCGGAGGCGTCGTACGGCTTGTCGGCCGCCCGGTCGGCGGTGGGCCAGTTGTGGTGCCAGATGAGGGTGGCGCCGTGGTCGATGAGCCACAGGTCGCCGTGCCAGACGAGCATGTTGGGGTTCCGCCAGGAGCGGTCGACGTTGTTCACCAGCGCGTCGAACCACACCACGCGCCCGGCCTCCTCGGGGCCCACCGCGTAGGCGAGCGGGTCGAAGCCGATCGAGCCGGGCAGGAAGTCCATGCCCAGGTTCAGCCCGCCGCTGGCCTTGAGCAGTTCCTGCACCTCCTGGTCGGGCTCGCCCAGGCCGATCACCGGGTCGAGCTGCATCCGCACCAGGTCGGGCACCCGCAGACCCAGCCGCTGGGCCAGCCGTCCGCACAGCACCTCGGCCACCAGGGTCTTGCGGCCCTGTCCGGCGCCGGTGAACTTCATGACGTAGGTGCCCAGGTCGTCGGCCTCGACGATCCCGGGCAGCGAACCGCCCTCGCGCAGGGGTGTCACATAGCGCGTGGCGGTGACTTCGGGAAGCATTTTCCCAGGCTATACGGCCCCGCGGCCTTCCGATCCACTGTTTGTTCCCGGGCTCGGCGTGACGGCCGGCAGGCCGCGGACCTTCCCGGAGGTCCGCCCGGCCGACCGCGGTGCCCCGGCCGGTGACCGGCGAGAGGACGCCTCCGCGTACTCCCCGTCCGTCCGGCGGAGGACGGTCCCCGCGGCCGGACCGTCCGCCGGGCCGCCCACCGGACTCCGCGGGGACGGAGCGCTCCTCGAGGACCGGGGGCCGCCGCGTGTTCCGGCCCGCCTCACTCCTCACCGGCCGGGCACGCCGGCTCCTCCCGCGCGGCGCCGGGCCCGGTCGCGGGTGATTCGCTCGCCTCCGGGGAGGGGCTCGCGGACTCCGAGGGGCAGTCCTGCGGGGACGTCGGGGTTTCGGTGGGGGTCGGGGTTTCAGTGGGGGTCGCCGTCGGGGTGTCGGACGGCTCCGGATCGGGTGACGGCGAGGGTGTCTGCGAGGGGCTCGGCCCCGCGGCGGGCGGCGTCGTGGAGGGGGACGGCGCCGGGGACGAGGGGGAGGGAACGGACGCGCCGGGCCCGGAGGAGGCTCCGGGGTCGGGACCGACGACGCTGCCGCCTCCCTTTCCTCCCTTTCCTCCCTCTCCTCCCCCGCGTCCGTCGCTCCCGTCGGCCGGCTCCGTCGCCGGGGTGTCGCCCCCGGCCCCGGGTGACCTCGGGACGACGCCCCTGCCGTCGGGCACGGCGCGCACGCCCCGGCGGTAGAAGTCCAGCCAGTACCGGACCAGGTCGAGGTAGGAGCGCGAGTGGTTGTAGCCGAGGATCGCCCGGTCCAGGTCCGCGGACCGGCTCAGGTCCCGGTCCCCGGCGCACAGGTAGTGCCCGGCGGCGAGCGCCGCGTCGAAGACGTTGTTGGGGTCGGCGCGTCCGTCGCCGTTGCCGTCGGCGCCCCACCGGGCCCAGGTCGACGGCAGGAACTGCATCGGGCCGACCGCTCGGTCGTACACCGTGTCGCCGTCCCGGGCGCCGCCGTCGGTGTCCCGGATCAGGGCGAAGCCCCGGCCGTCGAGAGCCGGTCCCGTGATGCGGCCCAGTGTCGTGCCGTGCCGGTCGACCGCGCCGCCGCGCGCCTGGCCGGACTCCACCTTGCCGATCGCGGCGAGCAGTTCCCAGGGCAGCCGGCAGCCCGGGTCCGTGCGCGCGACGGACCGCTCGGCCGCACGGTAGGCGCGCAGCACAGTCCCCGGAATGCCGGACTCCGCCCGGAACCGCGTGACCTGCTCGGGACGGGGCGGGGCGTCCGGGGACACCAGGGGAGGCAGTTCGGTGTGGTAGGAGCCGTCCCCGGGCGGGGAGAGCTCGGCGTACGGGAGCTCCGGCGCCGACGGGCGTCCTCCGCCCGCGGCCGGGCGGAGGCTCTCGTCCTGCGGGAGGCCGGGCGCCTGGGAGGCGGTGAGGACCGCCATCGCGGTCACGGCGACGGCGGTGGTCTCCAGGCTCCGCCGGGTCCGGGCGCGCAGGCGTCGTGCGCGGTGTGCGGGCATGGCTGTCACTCCCTGGTGGTCGGATTCCCGCGGTGCGGGTGCGAAGGCGCCGGGCGCGGTGTGCCCGGGTCCGTCCGGCCGTCCTCAGCGGCCGAAGGTGTCGATGCCGGAGACGAGCCAGCGGCCGTCGCGCCACACCACGTCGACGGCGAGCATCGCCCCGGCGTACGTCCCCCCGTCCCCCGCCCGTGCGCCCTTCTTGGAGCCCTCGGCGTCTTTGGCGGTGCTGACGCTGCTCTGGTCGGCGTAGACCAGGACGCGGGCCCGGTCGCCGTCGATGCGTTCGACCGCGCTGTCGGTGACCGTGGTGGTGATCACCGCCTTCTGCTTCCCGGCGCGGGCCCGGACGTCGTCCAGCAGGGTCCGGTGCTGCTCGACGGCCCTCCCCGTCAGCAGGTCCTTCGCGGCCTTCTCGAAGGCGGCGGGATCGGTGTGGTCGTAGGAGAAGAGCGCGGCGACGGCCTTGGCCGTCTGCCCCTTGACCTGGCTGGTGCGGGCGGTGTCGGTCAGGGCGGTGTTGCGCACCGCGGGATCGTTCCGCAGGTCCTGGGCGCGCGCGTGCGCCCAGCCGGCGAAGCCGCCCAGGACGACGGTGAGCAGGCACAGCAGCACCGGTGCCACGGGCCGGGACCGCCGGCCGGTCCGCGCCGGCCGGTCCTTCCCCGTCCGGCGCGTGTCCGCCCGGCCGGTCCGCGCGGGCGCGGCGTCACGCGCGGGCCGTGCGGCGGGACGGGTGCGGGCCGGGCCGGCCGCGCGTCCGGGGGTCTCGGTCCGGACGGCCTCGCGTGCCCGGCGGCGGCGCAGGCTGTTGATGTGGTGACGGGTCGTCGGCATCGTGTGTCGTCCTCTCCCGCGGCCGGATCAGCCGACCGGCGCCGTGCCGCCGACGGGGGCCTGCCCCAGGGCGCTGAGTTTCCACCGGCCGCCGGTGCGGGTCAGTTCGCCGAGCATCCGGCTGTCCTTGTCGACGCTCTTCTCGCCGGGCGCCCTGACGGTCACCCGCAGGGCGACGAGCACCCGGGCTCGGCCGGCCCGGTCGTCGAGTTCGGTGACGCCGCCGGACAGCACCCGGGCCGTGGTGACCGTCTTCGCGGTCCTCACCCGGTCGGCGAACTCGTCGCGCCCGGAGACCAGTTGGTCGTGGAGCTCGCCGGTCGTCGAGGACTCCCACAGGTCGAGGCCCCGGTCGAGCCGGCGGTGGTCGAGGGTGTTGAGGTTCTGGATGGCCTGTTCGCCGGCGGCGAGCGCCTCGTCGCGCTGCACGGCGTACGCCGCCGACTCGTCGTGGGCGGCGTCGTACCAGTCCCAGCCCGTCCATGCCGCGAATCCGCCCGCGACGACGGCGAGGACGAGGGCGAGGGCCGTCGGGGTCCGGAGCCCGGCCGGCCTGCGGACCGCGCGTCTCATGGGATCCTCCCTTCCGTTCTTCCGGGTGCGTTCAGCGGGTCTTGATGTCGACGATCCGCCACCGGTCCTCCTCCCATCGCGCGGTGACCGTGAGCTGGGCCGCCGCGGCGGTGGCCCCGTCCTTGCCGCGGCGGGAGATCTGGTCGAGGAAGACCAGCAGGCGGGCGCTGTCGCTGTTGAGTTCGATCACCCCGGTGCGCACGGCCTGGGTGCTCAGGGTGACGCGCTGCTCGACGAGGTCCTCGCGGATCCGCCCGATCAGCTCGGTGTACTGGCGCTCCGCCCGGCCGGCGAGGACGGAGCGCGCGGAGCGCTCGGTGGCCCCCAGGCCGTCCGGCGTGTACGAGAAGATCCGGGCGAGGGCGCTGCCGACGTCCCCGGCGACGCGTGCGGTGGCCCCGGCGTCGGTCAGCGCGCGGTTCCGCGCCGACGGCGCGGAGTCCAGCTCGTGGGCGGCGTGGAAGAAGCCGCAGCCGGCGAGGACGAGTGCCGCGGCGCCCGCCGCCGGGACGGCCCGCCGCAGCCGGCGGCGCGGCGGGCGGCCGGCGCCCGCCGTGTCCTCCGCGGCTTCCGCGGCTTCCCCGTCCGGCGCGCCGGGCACGCCGGGTCCGGCCTCCCCGGCGCGGCCGTCCCGCTCCGGCGGATCCCCTGCCCGCGGGTCCCCGGCCGGCGGGCCGGCGGAGCGGGACGGTCGCCGGACGCCCGGTATCCGCGTCATCGGCCGCCCTCCTCCGCCGTCCGCGCGAGCGGTACCGCGCTCAGCGCCTTGACCTTCCACTCGTCCTCGCCGGTGCGGGCCAGGACCGCCTCCAGGCGTTTGCGGTCCGAGGTGGACGTCTTCGCCCCGGCGGGCGTGACCTCCACGCTCACGGTCGCGATGAGCTTGGCCGTGCCGGCCCGTACGTCGAGGGCGGTGACGGCGGCCTCCGTGACCGTGCCCCGCGCCGACGCGCCCGCCCTGGGGCCGGTGCGGCCCAGTTCGTCCCGCAGCGGGCCGGTCGAGGCGGCGCGCCAGGCCCGGATGCCCGCCCGCGCGTCCTCGCGGGAGGAGGCGTCGAGCGTGGTGAGCACGGCCAGGGCGGCGCGCCCGTCGGCCAGCGCCTCGTCGCGTGCGCGGCCGTAGGCGAGCGAGTCGTCGCCCCGTGCCTGCGCGTAGGTCCACGCTCCCGCGCCGCAGAACCCCAGCGCCAGGACCAGTCCCGCCCCGGCGAGGACGCGGGCCCGCCTCACCGGCCGTCCTCCGGGTGCGCCCCGAGGAGCCCCGCCAGGTCCGGCGGCGCCCCGCCGCCCGTGCCCGGCAGCGCGAGCGCGCCCGGCAGGCGTGCGGAGTCCGCGGCCGTGGACGGCGTGGCGCCGGCCGGGGGCAGGGAGCCCGGCCGGGCCGGTTCGGGCACCGCGCCGCCCCGGGGGGCGTTGGCGGAGCCCCGCACGTTGACCCCGCTCGCGGCCGGGGCGGTGCAGGAGGCTCCGGTGTTGAGGGCGGGGGCGGTGCCGAGGTCGAGTCCGTTGCGGTAGCGGGTGCCGCCGTATCCGGCGGTGCAGGGCAGGGGCTTGAAGAAGGTGACGGCCAGACCGAGCTTCATCGTTCCTCCCTCGACGGCGGTGGCGCCGGCGGAGACGGCCGCCGGGTACTTCACGAGGAGTTCCTCCATGCCGCGCTGCCGGGTGACGGCGACCTCGGAGGTGGTGAGCAGGTTGGCGAGGACCACGCCCAGGCTGGGGTCCAGGTCCTGCAGGAGGCCGCTGACCTGGGTGGCGGCCCCGGGGGTGACGGTGAGCAGCCGGCGCAGGTCGGCGTCTGAGCCCTTGAGGGTGCGGGCGAGCTTCTCGGCGCCGTCGGCGAAGCCGCGGATGGCCTCCGCCTCCTCGGCCTGGGTGCGCAGTACGGTCTCGCCGTCGTCGATCAGCCGGGTGGTCGACGGCAGGGCGCGGTCGGCGGCCTCGATGAAGGCGCTGCCGCTGTCCAGCAGCGCCTGGAGGTCGTCGCCGTGGCCTTCGAACGCCTTGCCGAACTCGTCGACGACCGTGCGCAGCTCCTCCGTCGGCACGGAGGCGGTGAGGTCGTTGACGCTGGTGAGGACGTCGGTGACGGGTCTGGGGACCTGGGTGTCGGACTGTTCGATCCGGGAGCCCTGGGCGAGGTAGGGGCCGCTGTCGCTCTCGGGCCGCAGGTCGATGTACTGCTCGCCGACCGCCGACAGCCCGGCCACCACCGCCCGGGTGTCGGCGGGGATGCGGGGGGCGGACTTCTTGATGCGCAGGTGGGCGACGACTCCGTCCTCGGTGAGGTCGATCGAGCCGACCCGGCCGACCGACACGCCCCGGTAGGTGACGTCGGAGTGGGTGAACAGCCCTCCCGTGCGCGGGAGTTCGACGCTCACGGTGTAGTGGTCGGCGATGCCGACGTACCGGCCGAGGTCCGCGTAGCGGATGCCGACGAAGCCGAGGACGAGGACGGCGACGACGAGGAACACGAGGTTCTTCAGGCGTACGGCGAGGGTGATCACCTCGGCTCACCCCCGTCCGCGGACGGCGCCGGCACGGAGGGCAGCGGCAGCGGCGCCGACGGGGAGGATCCGGTTCCCGTCCCCTCGCCCGGCCGCTTCCGGGCGGCGTCGGGCTCCGTCCCGGGCGGGACGGAGGACGAGGACGATGACGAGGAGGGCGGGGGGCCGTCCCGCGGCACCAGCGGCGGGATCACCCGGGTGCCGGGGGCGGCGGTCATGGTCAGGTACACGTTGAGGTAGTCGCCCTTCACGCCGTTCAGGACCTCGTCGGTGAACGGGTAGGTCAGCAGCACCTGGAGGGAGTCGGGCAGGTCGGCGCCCGCGTCCGCGAGCGCCTTCAGGGTGGGGGCGATGGCCTTGAGGTCGGCGACCATGTCGTCCTTGCTCGCGTTGACGGTGGAGACGGCGACGTCGGAGAGCGTGTCCAGGGAGCGCAGCATGGTCAGCAGTGAGCCGCGCTGCTCGTGGAGGGTCCTCAGCCCCGGCGAGAGGTCGGTGAGGACGGTCCGCACGTCGCTCCTGCGGCCGGCGAGCGTGGCGGCGAGCCGGTTGACGCCGTCGAGGGCGTCGGTGATGTCGCCGCGGTGCTCGTCGAGGTTCGTCACCAGCCTGTCGACCCGTCGAAGCATCGAGCGGACCTCGGGTTCGCGTCCGCCGAGGGCCTTGTTCAGTTCCCGGGTGATGGTCTTGAGCTGGTTGACGCCGCCGCCGTTGAGCAGCAGGGACAGGGCGCCGAACACCTCCTCGACCTCGGTGTTGCGGCCGGTGCGGGACAGCGGGATGACACTGCCGTCGCCGAGCCGTCCGGCGGCGTCCGGCTCGTCCGGGGCGACGAGCTGGATGTACTTCTCGCCGAGCAGGCTGGACTGCTCCAGGCGGGCGCCGGTGTCGGCGGGCAGCCGTACGTCGCCGTTGATCCTCATGGTGACGCGGGCCGACCAGTCGTCGCCGTCGAGCCGGATGTCCGTGACCCGGCCCACGGCGACGTCGTTGACCTTGACCGCGGCCTGCGGGACGAGGCTGAGGGCGTCGTCGAGTTCGGCGGTGACGGTGTAGGGGTGGGAGCCGAGGTCGGCGCCGCCGGGCAGCGGCAGGTCCTCGATGCCGTCGAAGCGCGGGGCGGTGGCGGAGAACGCGCCGAGCGCCAGGGCGAAGCCCAGACCGAGAGCGAGGAGTCCGGCGCCCGCGGCCCTGCCGGTGGTGAGTGCTCCGCGTTTCACCGCTTCCCCTCCCCCGGGGCCGAGGAGCCTCCCGTGGCCGGCAGGGGCAGCAGCGGACCGCCCATGCTGATCTCGTTGAGGTTGGCCCGGCCGTGGAGCATCCCGGTGCCGGTGTCGTAGGCGCCGACGACGTTGCCGGCGGCCAGCGGCGCCACGTCCAGTGCCTCGGCGAGCGAGGCGCGCTGCCGTACCAGGGTCTGGGTGATCGGCACCAGACGTTCGGTGTTCTTCTTCAGCTCGCCCCGGTTGTCCCTGATGAACGTCTTCACCCGGCCGAGGGCCGTGCCGAGTTCGTCGAGCGCGCCGGCCAGGTCGTCCCTGTTGTCGGCGAAGAATCCGACGACCGTGTCCAGGCGCTCCTGGGCCGTGCGCACGTCGGCGTCCCTGTCCTTCAGCATGGTGGTGAAGGACTGCAGGGCGGCGAGGGTGGCGAACAGGTCGTCGCTGGAGCCGTCGAGGGTCCTGGCCGCCTTGCCGAACTGCTCGACGCTGTCGCCGATGGCCTCGCCGTTCCCGTCGAGGTTGGCGGCGCCGGTCTCCAGCAGGTCGGACAGGGCGCCCGAGGAGTTGGCCCCGTCGGGACCGAGCGCCTCGCCGAGGTCGGCGACCGCGTCGTAGAGCTGGTCGATCTCGACGGGGGTGCGGTTGCGGGAGGCAGGCAGCACGGCGCCGTCGGCGAGGGCGGGACCGGACCGGTAGGCCGGGGTGAGCTGCACGTAGCGGTCGGCGACGACGCTGGGGGCGACCACCACGGCCCGCGCCTCCCGTGGCACCCGTACGCCCTCGTCGAGGGCGAGTTCCACCCGGACCCGGGTGCCCTGCGGCCGTACCGACTCCACCGTGCCGACCCGGACCCCCAGGATGCGCAGGTCGGAGCCGGCGTAGACGCCGACGGCACGGTCGAAGTAGGCGGTCAGGCGGATGCCGCCGGAGTCCAGGGCGCGCACCGTGGCCAGTCCGGCGGCGACCACGGCGAGGGCGATCGCGGCCGCGAGGAGTCTTCTGCGCTTGGTCATCGCTCACCGCTTCCCCGGGCCGCCGCCGGCTGCTTCGGCGGCATGCACCCGGTCTTGGGCCGGGACTGCGCGGGCAGGTAGTCGCGGGGCACCACCCCGCACAGGTAGCTGTCGAACCAGCGGCCGCTGCCGAGGGTGTTGCCGAGGAGGCGGTAGTAGGGTCCGGCGAGCGCCAGCGTCCGGTCGAGCTGCGTGGTGTTCCTCTCCAGGACCGAGGTGACGCGGCTCAGCGCCCTGAGGGTGGGCCCCAGCCGCTTCTCGTTGTCCTTCACCAGGCCGCTCAGTTCGGTGCCGAGGTCGCGGCTGCCCCTCAGCAGGGCCCTGATGGCGTCACGGCGCTCCCGCAGCTCGCCGAGCAGGGAGCCGCCGTCCTCGATGAGGGCCTCGAAGCCGGACTTCTTGCCCTCCAGCGTCCGGGTGAACCGCGCGCTGCTCCTGAGCAGCCTGGACAGCTCGCGATCTCGTTTGGAGACGGACTTCGACAGGTCGGACAGGCCGGTGGCGGCCTTCCGCACGTGCGGCGGCGAGTCCCGGAAGGTGTCCGAGATCGCCTCGAAGCTCTCGGCGAGCTTCCGGGTGTCGAGGGCGCCGGCGGTGCTGCCGAGGTCCTGGAACGCCTGCGTCACGTCGTACGGCGAGGTGGTGCGGGTCAGCGGGATGCGGCGGCCGGGGTCCTGCCGGGCCGACCCCAGCGGGTCGAGGGCGACGTACTTCTCACCCAGCAGCGTCCTGATGGCGATGGCCGCCGTGGTCCGGTCGCCGATCCAGGCGTCCTCGACCTCGAAGTCGACCCTCACCCGGTCGCCGTCGAGCGCGACACCGGTGACCTCGCCGACCTTGACGCCGGCGATGCGCACCTCGTCGCCCTCCTCGAGCCCGGCGGCCTCGGAGAAGTCGGCGCTGTAGGCCGTGCCGCCGCCCACCAGGGGCAGCCGTCCGGCGTTGTAGGCCAAGGCGGTGAGCAGGGCCAGCAGGAGCAGGCCGACGAGCGCCACGGCGACCGGGTCGCGCTCCTTGACCGGCTTCGGGCGCGGCGGGCGGAACCGGCGGACGCCGGCGGCGTCCTCGTCGCGGCGGGCGGGTCTCGGCAGCGGGCTCATGCGCCGCACCTCGCCTCGGTGACCGCGATGCCGGTCGGCGGCCGGGAGCCGTCGGATGTGCTCACTCCGCTCACGCGGGCCTCGCAGAGGTAGAGGTTGAACCAGGATCCGTACGAGGACAGGCGGGCCAGGGCGGTCATCTTGGCGGGTGTCCGGTCGAGGAAGTCCTCGATCCGCGGGGTGGCGTCGCCGAGGTTGTCCGAGAGCCGGCCCAGTTCGCGGATGTCCTGTTCGAGGGGTTCGCGCCCCTCGTCGAGGAGGTCGGCGGTCACGGTGGTCAGGTCCCCCATGGCGGTGACGGCCCTGCCCAGGGGCTCGCGGTCCTCGTTGAAGCCGGTGACGAGTTCCCGGAGCGTGTCGACGAGGTCGTCGAACTCGGCCTCGCGGTCGTTGAAGGTGGTCAGGACGGTGTCGAGGTTCTTCACGACCTCGCCGAGGACCTCGTCCCTGGCGGCGATCGTCGTGCTGAGCGAACCGATGTGCCGCAGGAGGCTGTCGACGGTGCCGCCCTCGCCCTGGAGCACCTGCACGATGGAGCCCGCGAGTTCGTTGACGTCCTTCGGGGAAAGCCCTTCGAACAGCGGTTTGAAGCCGTTGAAGAGGAGGGTCAGGTCCAGCGCGGGGGTGGTGCGGTCCAGCGGGATGGTCTCGCCGCCGCCGAGGGTGCCGGCGAGGTCTCCACTGCCGCGGCCGAGGGCCACATAACGCTGCCCCACCATGTCGAGGTACTTCACGGCCGCCGTCGTCGACCGGGGCAGGGCGCGGTCGTCGCGGACGGTGAAGGTGACCTGCGCGACGCGCCGGTCGACGACGCGGATGTCGGTGACCTCGCCGACCTCGACCCCGGAGATGCGCACGCTGTCGCCCTCGGCAAGCCCGGTGACGTCGGTGAACAGAGCCTTGTAGGCCACGGTGTCGTCGCCGACCCCGGTGTTCGCGACGCTCAGGCCGAGCACGGTCGTGGCCAGCGCGGTCACCAGCAGGAAGGCGAGGGACTTCAGCAGGGGCCCGGTCGGCGGGCGGCCCCGGGTGTGCCGGGAGGTCATCGCAGGGTCACCTCCGTACCGCGCAGGGCGGGTCCGGCGAGGAGGCTGCTCCACTCCGGCAGGTCGGCGGGGTGCCTGCCGGCGGCCGGGGCGAGCAGTTCGTTGACGAGGTCGTTCTCCTGCGGGGAGTTGGCCGGCCCGAGGTCCTGCTCCGCCGCCGCGGGCACCTGCGCGGCCGGCTCGGCGCGGACGCCGGGATAGGGCACGGGGTGGCAGCGGGGTCCGCCCCCGGCGTCGTAGGAGGGGGCGTCCCGGCCGGGCAGGTAGGCGCCGCGGGAGGGCACGGTGGTGACGTCGACCCGCAGGCCCGGCCGGCCGGTTCCCTTGCCGAGCGCCTCGTCCATGGCCGGGACGAACTCGGCGAGGGTGCGCAGGGTGCAGGGGAAGGAGGGGGAGTACTCGGCGAGCAGTTCCAGGGTGGGCCGGGAGGCCGCGGCGAGCCGGATGATGTTGTCCTTGTTCTGCCTCAGGAAGGCGGTCGTGTCCTCGGCCGTCCTCGTGGTGGCGCCGAGGGCGACGGCCAGTTCGCCCTCCTTCTCGGCCAGGGTGCCGCTGGTGGTGGTGAAGTCGGTGAGCGCCGTGACGATCTCGGGTGCGGCGTCGGCGTAGACGTGGCTGACCTTCACGAGTTCTTTCAGGTCGCGGTTGAGGGCGGGCAGGTGGGGGTTGAACTCGCGCAGGTGGGCGTCGAGCCGGCCGAGGGTGTCGCCGAGCCGGTCGCCGCGCCCCTCCAGCGCCCGGGAGACCGCGGACAGGGTGGCGGAGAGCTTCTGCGGCTGGACCGCGGTGAGCATCGGCAGCACGTTGTCGAGGACCTGCTGCAGTTCGACGGCGTTGGCGGAGCGGTCCTGCGGGATGACGGCCCCGGGGGCCAGCGTCCGTCCGGAGGGGCGCGCGGGCGGGACGAGGGCCACGAACCGCTCCCCGAACAGGGTGGTCGGCAGCATCTGCGCGCGCACGTCGGCCGGTATGCGGGCCGCCGTGCCGGGCCGCAGGGCGAGGGTGAGCCGGGCGCCGTCGCCGGTGGCGTCGATGGCGCGGACCTCGCCGACGACGACGCCGCGCAGTTTCACCTCGGCGCCCACGTGCATCTCGTTGCCGACGCTGCCGGTCTCCACCACGACCGGGACGGAGTCGGTGAACCTCTTGTCGTAGACGGCGACGGCCAGCCACGCCAGCAGGACGGGCGCCACCAGGAACACCACTCCCGCGAGTCGGCGGCGCAGCGTCGCGCCTCGGGTGCCGTTCATCTAACCCGCCACCTTCACGGTCGTGGTGGCGCCCCACAGGGCGAGCGACAGGAAGAAGTCGGTGACGCTGATCAGCACGATCGCGTTGCGCACCGAGCGGCCCACGGCGACGCCGACACCGGCCGGGCCTCCGGTGGCGCGGTAGCCGTGGTAGCAGTGGGCGACGATCACCATCACGCTGAAGATCAGCACCTTCAGCACGGAGAGCAGGACGTCCGTGGGCGACAGGAACAGGTTGAAGTAGTGGTCGTACGTGCCCTTGGACTGGCCGTTGAACAGGACCGTCACGGAGCGGGACGCCAGGTAGGAGGAGAGCAGTCCGATCGCGTAGAGCGGGACGATGGCGACGACGCCGGCGATGATGCGGGTGGTGACCAGGTAGGGCAGGGAGCGGATGCCCATGCCCTCGAGGGCGTCGACCTCCTCGTTGACGCGCATCGCGCCGAGCTGGGCGGTGAAGCCGGCGCCGACGGTCGCGGACAGGGCCAGTCCCGCGACGAGCGGGGCGATCTCGCGGGTGTTGAAGTAGGCGGAGACGAACCCGGTGAACGCGGCGGTGCCGATCTGGTCCAGGGCGGCGTGCCCCTGGAGCCCGACGACGGTCCCGGTGAACAGCGTCATCGCGATCATCACGCCGATGGTGCCGCCGATGACGCCGAGGCCGCCGCTGCCGAAGGCGACCTCGGCGAGCAGCCGCTGCACCTCCTTGGAGTAGCGGTGGAGGGTGCGCGGGATCCAGAACAGGGAGCGGGCGTAGAACAGGAGCTGGTCGCCGGAGCGGTCGAGCCAGAGGAGCAGGGGGGCCATCTGCCTCAGCCTCCCTTCGGCGGGACGAGTTGGAGGTAGATGCCCGTCATCACCATGTTGACGAAGAACAGCAGGAGGAAGGTGATGACGACGGACTGGTTGACGGCGTCGCCGACGCCCTTGGGGCCGCCGCGCGGGTTCAGGCCGCGGTGGGCCGCGACGATGCCCGCGATGAATCCGAAGACCAGGGCCTTCAGTTCGCTGATGTAGAGGTCGGGCAGCTGGGCGAGGGCGGAGAAGCTGGACAGGTAGGCGCCGGGGGTGCCGTCCTGCAGGAAGACGTTGAAGAAGTAGCCGCCGAGGACGCCGACCGCGGAGACCAGGCCGTTGAGCAGGACGGCCACGCCCATGGCGGCCAGGACCCGGGGCACGACCAGGCGCTGCACGGGCGAGACGCCCATGACCTCCATCGCGTCCAGCTCCTCTCGGATCTTGCGGGAGCCGAGGTCGGCGCAGATCGCGGAGCCGGCGGCGCCGGCGATCAGCAGCGCGACGATGAGCGGGCTGGCCTGCTGCACGACGGCGAGGACGCTGGCGCCGCCGGTGAACGACTGGGCGCCCAGCTGCCGGGTGAGCGAGCCGACCTGGAGGGCGATCACGGCGCCGAACGGGATCGAGACGAGAGCGGCGGGCAGGATGGTGACGCTGGCGATGAACCAGAACTGCTCGACGAACTCCCGGAACTGGAAGGGCCGTCTGAAGACCGCGCGGCCGACCTCGACGGCGAGCGCGAAGAGCCGCCCGGTCTGCCGCAGTGCGCCGGTGATCATGTGCCGCTCCCGGCGGCGGGCATCGGCAGGGTGGGTGCGGCGGCGCCGGCCGCGTAGGTGCGCTCGATGGCCGTGCGGGCGGCGGGAGGCAGCCGGTCGAGCATGCCCAGGACCCTCTCCCGGCGGCGGGCGGCGGCCCGGCGCGGCGGGAGGCCGGGGGACGGCTCCAGTTGCGGGACGACCTCGCGGGGCCCGTCCGCCCCCGCGGGGCGCGGGCCGGCGGCTTCGGCCGCGAGGGTGGCGGCGTCCTTCTCCTCCGACATGCCGATCGGGCCCTCGCGCCGGCCGGAGAGGAACTGGGCCACGACGGGCTCCTCGCTGGTGAGCAGCACCTCGCGCGGGCCGAAGGTGACCAGCTCCCGGCGGAAGAGCATGCCCATGTTGTCGGGGACCGTGGCGGCGATGTCGAGGTTGTGGGTGACGATCAGCATCGTCGCGTCGATCTGCGCGTTCAGGTCGATCAGCAGCTGGGAGAGGTAGGCGGTGCGGACGGGGTCGAGTCCGGAGTCCGGTTCGTCGCACAGGATGATCTGCGGGTCCAGGACGAGGGCCCGGGCCAGGCCGGCCCGTTTGCGCATGCCGCCGCTGATCTCCCCGGGCAGCTTGTCCTCGGCGCCCAGCAGGCCGACGACCTCGATCCGCTCCATGACGATGCGGCGGATCTCGGACTCCTTCTTGCGGGTGTGCTCGCGCAGCGGGAAGGCGATGTTGTCGAAGAGCGACATGGAGCCGAAGAGGGCGCCGTCCTGGAACATGAGCCCGAAGAGCTTCCGGGCCTCGTAGACATCGCGCTCCGGGCTGTTCACCATGTCCACCCCGTCGACGAGGACACGGCCGTGCTCCGGTTTGAGCAGCCCTATGAGCGACTTCAGGAAAACGGTCTTTCCGGTGCCGGACGGGCCGAGCATGACGCTGATCTCCCCGGCCGGAAGAGTGAGGGTCACATCCCGCCAGACCTTCTGTTTCCCAAAGGATTTGGTCAGGCCCTCGACCACCACTTCGATTCCCATATCACCTCCAGAAGGATATGAGTCCGGCGCGCACCGCGGAGTACGCGTCAGCCCGGTGCACGGTTCGTCGACAACGGACGGGACGCCGATTTCCTCTCGCCGCCCCGCTCTTTGTCACCGCGCGGACAAGGAGTGGTCCGGCACCTGTCTTCCGAGTACGGGGCGGGGTCGCGCCCTCCTGGGGGAGGGGGCGGCGCGGCTCCGCCGGCGCGTCTCCGGCCCGTAAGGGGAGCGGGGCCGGAGATCCTTCCAACGCGCCTCCCCCCTGCGGGAGCACCCACCTGGAGGTCAGCGCCGTGCCCGGCACGTTACGACCGGGTAACCTCGGAAGGCAAGAGCGGATTCCGAGGTTTTCGCAGGATCCGGCCCGGTCGCCGGAAACTTGTCAGCGCGCCGATAAAAAGCCGCTCCGGACTTGTCGGGACGTGAGCAGGAAGCGGCCCGGCAGGGCCCCGGGGAGTACGGTCCAAGACTCCTGCCGGGCCCGGCGCGCACCGGGCCGGCGGAGTCCGCCTTAGCAGCGGGTGACTAAAACGCGCCGCGGACTGCTCACTCGGCGGCCGATTGTTTTTCCTCATCGCGAAGAACCATGGACGGCGGCATTGTTCGACCAAGTTTCCCGCAAGTAACGTCGTTGTCCGCGGTCGGACTTTCCCGATCCGCGGGCCGTCCGTCCTCCCCCCTCCGTAAGTCCGGACACGGCCTTCCTGCGCCGGTCGACCCCAGAGGAGAGTTCCAGAGCCATGAAGAAATCGATCAGAAGAATGGCCGTCATGGCGGGCGCGGGTGCGGCCGCGTTCGGCATGACCGTCGCCCCCGCCTCCGCGGTGCCCTCCACCGTGTGGACCGTCACCCCGTCGCCCGCCAACTTCGCGGCGACCAACAGCGGGAACATCGTGCTGACCGCCAACATCCCGATGACGTGCACGACGTCGTCGGCGTCGGGCACGATGCAGAGCGCCACCGGCAACCCCGCGACGGTCGCCTCCATCAGCGCCATCAACTTCGGCACCAGCACCTCGCCGTGCACCAGCGTCCTGGGCAACGTCACGACCATCGCGACCACTCCCTGGACGGTCGTCGCGCAGGACTACACCGCCTCGACCGGCGTCACCAAGGGGTACGTCGGCAACGTCAAGGCGAAGGTGACCGCCGGGGCCTGCGTGTTCACCGTGGAGGGCAAGGCCTCCGCCACCTACACCAACTCCACCGGCATCCTGGCGGTCAGCAGCGTGTCCGGCGACCTCAAGGTCACCTCGGCCTCCGGCTGCGGCACGGTCGTCACCACCGCGACCAAGCCCACCTTCAGGGGCAACTACGCGGTGAAGGTGGCGGGCACCGGCACCATCCCGAAGATCGTCGGCTCCAACCCGTAATCCGCGAAGGGCTCGCGTGCGTCCGGCCGGCACCCCCGGCCGGGCGCACGCGGCCCGGCCCGCACCCGGCCCTCGCCGTCCCCGGACGCCCGAACGACCCGAGCGGAGCAGCAGATGAGAGGTCCCCGCACCGCCCCCCGGCCGGCGGTCCGCGCCCGGCGCGCGACGATCACCGCGTTCACCGTACTGGCCGCCACCCTCCCCACCACGGCCGCCGCCACCGGCTCCCGGGAGATCGACACCGCCCTCCCCTACGTCTGCTCCCTGCCCTCGGGGCGGCACTCGGCGACGGTGCGGATCTCGGCCGTCTTCCCCGGACGGGCGGCGGCCGGAGAGGCGGTCCGGCCCTCGGACGTCTCCACCTCCGTGGAGTTCCCGGCGCAGGCGGTGGCGGACCTCAAGGAGATGGGAGCGGCCGGCGTCCGGCCGGCGACCCGGCTCGGCATCGGCGTGGCGCAGAACGGCGCCACGGCGGAGGCGACGTGGCGCGGCAGCGCGCAGCCCGTCGCCCTCCCCCCGTCCGGGCCCCTGACGCTGACCACGACGGGGGACGTTCCCTCGGTGACCGGGCGGAGCACGGGCGAACTCACGTTCTCCGCCGGGGACCTCGTCGTCGACCTGGAGCCGGCCGCCGCGGACGGCGCCGCCACCGGTTCCGCCGCGCTCACCGTCGACTGCGCCCTCGCCGATCACGCCGCGGACGCCGGCCGGCTGGCCGCCGTACCCGTCGGCCCGGAGGCGGCCGGCGGTACGGACGCGCCGAGCGGAACGCCGTCCGCCTCCCCCTCCTCCGGCACGCCGGAAGAGGGGGACGGGAGGCCGGAGGGCCGGCGGCGCGACCGGGCCCCGAAGGTGGCCGGGACCGCGCCGGGCGCTCCCGGCGCCGCCCGCGACGTGCCGCCGTGCAAGTACGACGAGCAGTACCCGGCCGGGCCGATGTCGCTGAACGCGTACATCACCGGCTACTCGAACGTCAGGAAACTCAAGGGCGCCGTGCTGATCCCGCCGTTCTGCACCCTGATCGAGCAGGGGGAGCCGCAGTTCGAGTTCTATCCGGACTTCAGCGGGGCCACCATCACGCAGCACTCCGGCGGCGACCTCCACTACCGGGGCCGCAAGCAGACGCCGCCCTTCGAGGCCACCTTCCTGACCTTCGGCTTCACGCCCACGACGGCCACCATGGTGCTGGAGCAGACCGGCCCGCTGACCATCGACTCCGCCGGCTCCACCGACTTCGTGTTCACCAGCACGGACACCTACGTCCGCGTACCGCTGGTACTGCGGGTGACCTCGCTGAAGGTCAACGGAACGCCGCTGGACGTCGGTCCGGACTGCCGGACCGAGAAGCCCCTCTCCTCACCGGAACCGGACCCCGGCAAGCACCCCGGCGACCATCTGGTGCTCCACGGCAGGGGCGAGCAGAACCTCGGCGAGCCGGCCACCGGCTACCTGCTCCTGTCCGGCGGGCCCCTGACCGGCGAGGTCACCATCCCGGCCTTCACCGGCTGCGGCGCCGACGGCGAGGACCTCGACCGCCTGCTCACGGCCTCCGTCTCCGGCCCCGGCAACTACGTCAAGCAGATACAGGGCCAGACCTGCTTCGCCGCCGCCGAGGAAGTGAACCCGGACGAGTGCACCCCGGACCGGCAGCCCCTCAAGATCCCCGTCCCCGAACGCTGACCCTCCCCCTCGACCAGTCCCCTCACGGAAGGCCACCCCCATGAACCGGTTCCCCCGCCGCGCGAGACTCGCCACCACCGTCACCGCCGCCGCCACCGCGCTCGGCGCCCTCGCCTCCATGGGCACCGCGACCGCCGCGACCGCACAGCCGGGCGGCGAGTGGGCGCCCTTCACCCGCTGTCCCGTGGACGCGCCGGCCATGCTGGCCGCGGACGGCCTGGCCCAGACCCCGCAGTGCGTCGTCTCCGTCTCCCCGAGCGGCTCCATCAAGCTGGGCAAGACCACCGTGGTGACGGGCAGGACCAACCTCCAGATGGGGATCGTCCAGAACTCCGACGGCACCAGCACCGTCGTGGCCCCGCCCGCCGGCGCGATCATCGCCGACTCCGCGACCGTCCCCGGCGGCCTGCTGGGACTGATGTGCCCGAGCAAGGTGCCCGTGGTGACGGCGATCTGCGAGCAGCTCGCCAACAGCGACCTCAACAAGATCACGGCCACCGTGGAGTCCGTGGGCGCGCCCCGCGACTTCGACCAGACCGCCGGCATCCTCACCGACCAGCCGATCGTCGCCATACCGGTCCGCATCCACCTGGAGAACCCGTTCCTGGGCAGCAAGTGCTACATCGGTTCCAAGTCCGATCCGATCGTCCTGCGTCCCAGGAACCTCGACTACCCCGAGTTCGGGATGTCGTTCTTCAAGGGGGACGGCACCCTCGCCGAGGACGGCGAGATGAGCCGCATCAATCTCACCGGGGCGACCCAGAACGACAGCGAGTTCGCGGTGCCCGGGGCCAGCGGCTGCGGGCTGGGCCTGCTCGGCGTGATCGACGCCGCGGTCAACCTCAAGACCGGGCTTCCCTCCCCGTCCGGGAACAACAGCCTCACCCTCAACGACACCGAGACCTACCTCGCCGGCCTGACGGCCCCCGGCACCGTGGCGCCCGACGCGGGCCGGATCCTGTCGCGGAACTGGCACTCCGCCGTCAAGTAGTGGCCGCGCAGCGGCGATTCCCGGCCGTCCCGGCGCTTCCGCCACGTCCCGCCGTATCGAAGCGCGCACGGACTGTGTACCTTCCACGGAAGTTGTTCTAGCTTCGGCAGCTCAGTCGTGCAGGACCTGACGGCCGGTCACGTGCCGCCTCGCACCGGGCGGGGGCACGCGGCCGGCCCGCCGGGCGCTTCGAGGAGCAAGGGACGACCACTCATGCCATCCACCACGCAGCCGTCAGGGATCGGTGAACCCCTCGACCCCCTCCCGAAGGAGTTCGCGGCCGTCATGAGACCGGAGTTACCCGGGCTCATGGAGGAGATACGCGTCGAGGTCACCCGAGCCTACCCCGTCTACGGGCGTCTGCTCGACGGGCCGAACGCGGACGCCATCCGCCAGGGCATCGAGCAGGCCGTGTCCGCCTTCGTGGACCGCGTCGCCGACCCCGGCAGGAACTCCGTGCTCCGCGACGAACTGCTGCGCAAGTTCGGCCGCGTCGAGGCGTACGAGGGCCGCGAACTGGACGTCCTCCAGGGGGCCTACCGGCTCGGCGCCCGCGTCGCGCTGCGCCGGGCCAAGGCCGTGGGCCGGCAGTACCGGCTCTCCCCCGCCCTCATCCTCGCCTTCGCCGACGCCCTGTTCAGCTACGTCGAGGAACTGGAGGCGATCTCCCGCGAGGGCTATGTCGAGGTGCAGTCGCGGTCCTCCTCCGAGGTGTCCGCGCAGCGCAGACGGCTGCTCCACCTCATCCTCGCCGCCCCGCCGCTGCCCGGGGCGCTGGCCGGACTCTGCGAGGCGGCCGCCTGGCGGCTGCCGGCGGACGTCACCATGGTCGCCCTGCGCCCACCGGTGCCCGGGCACCTGGAGGCCGGGCTGGCCGGCGACGTCCTCGCGGACCTGGACGTCCCGCAGCCGCACCTGCTGATCCCCGGCGAGCCGACCCCGGAGCGCCTGGCGATGCTCCACGCCGCCCTGGACGGAACCCGCGCCGTGGTGGGACTGACCGTTCCGCCGACCCAGGCCGCCGACTCCATCCGCTGGGCGCGCCGCACGCTCCAGCTGATCGACGAGGGCGTCGTGGCCGACGCGCCCGTGGTCCGCTGCGAGGACCACCTGGTGACCCTCTGGCTGCTGTCCGATCCGCCCCTGGTGTCCCAGCTCGCGGCGAGGGAGCTGGCCCCGCTCGACGCGCTGCCCCCCAGCCGCCGCGACCGGCTCGTGGAGACCCTGCGCGTCCACATCTCCACCCGGGCGCCCGCGGAGCAGGTCGGCGAGACGCTGGGCGTCCACGCCCAGACCGTCCGCTACCGCCTGCGGAACCTGGAGACCCGCCTCGGCGACCGCCTCGCCGACCCCGACCGCCGCTTCGCCCTGGAGGCGGCCCTGCGCGCGCTCCATCTGCAGAGCGGCGGCCGCGGGAAGTGACCGCGCCGGCCGGCCTCCCGCCTTTCCGGCCGGCCCGCCGGGGCAGCTCGCCTCCGTGCCCGAAGCCGTGTCGAACGGCGGGTTCGACACGGCTTGGGGCGCGCTTTCCGGCCGGAGGACGCCGGGACGGTTCCCTGCCGCGCCGACGGCCCGCATGCTGTCGGGCGGACCTGTCCCGGCGGAGACGGACGGAGAGGGAGAAGACATGAGGCGTACCGTACGGGCCGCGGTGCCGGCCGTCGCCGTGTTCCTGCCGGCGGTCACCGGCGTGGCACTGGCGCCCTCGGCGGCGGCCGGTCCCGCCGACTGCGTGACCGGGGTGGCCGGCGGCACGGTCGCGTACGCGGAATGCCCGGCCGGCGCCGGGGAGTTCGAGTTCCGCGTGGTGGCGCAGAGCGGTGGTGTCGCCGGTCTGAACACGGTGTACGGCCCGTGGCTGCGGCCCTCGGCCGATGCCCCGGCGCGTTCGGCGGTCAGTTGCGAGGTGGCGCCGAAGTGCGCGGCGTTCTCGCCGGTGACCGAGTTCCGCTGACCGCCTCCCGCACCGGGTCCGAGGCGCGTCCACAGGCGCCCCCGGGTCTTCAGCCGGAGACGGCGCCCGCGGCCCCGCGCAGCGCCTCCACCACCGCCCGGATGGACGGCCTGCGGTCGGCGTCCTCGCGCCAGACCGCGTAGACGTGCCGCTTCATCGTGTGCCGGACGGGAGCGACCGCGACCCCGTCCGGCACCGGACCGCGGCCGAGCCGGGGCGCCACGGCCACCCCGAGTCCCGCGCCGACCAGGGCGAGCTGGGTGTGGTGCTCCCCGGCCGTGTGGCGGACCTTGGGCTCGATTCCCTGGCCGCGCAGGGTGAACAGCAGCCAGTCGTGGCAGAACTCGCCGTCGGGCCAGGAGATCCACTCGTCGTCGGCGAAGTCCGCCAGTTCCACCGGTCCGGTGCCCGCGCGGGGATGGCCGGCGGGCATCGCCACATCGGCCGGATCGTCCAGGAGCGGCTCCTTGGCCAGCCCGGCGGGCAGGGAGAGCGGGCGGTTGTACCAGTCGAGGACGACCGCGAGGTCGATGTCCCCCCGCACCAACCGCGGTACGGCCGTGTCGGGCTCCATCTCCTGGAGTCGGACGCGGAGTTGGGGGTGGTCGGCGCGCAGGGCCGCCAGGACGGCGGGGAACAGGCCGCGGGCGGCGGTCGGGAAGGCGCCCAGCAGCAGTTCGCCGACGGCCCGGCCCCGGTGGGCCTCCAGGTCCGCCTCGGCGAGTTCGAGCTGGGAGAGGATCCGCCGGGCGTGCTCGGCGAGCAGGCGCCCGGCGTCGGTGAGCCGGACGCCGCGGCCGTTCCTGGCCAGGAGCTGCTGACCGGTCTCACGCTCCAGCTTCGCCATCTGCTGGGAGACGGCCGAGGTGGTGACGTGGAGGCCCTCGGCCGCGCCGCTCACCGAGCCGTGGCGGGCGACGGCGTGGAGGATACGGAGCCGGTCCAGATTCAACATGTAAGCGATGCTAAGCGGTTCCCTCCATGAAATCTCGCTTGTCCTTAACCGTCGTCGGCGGGATCGTTGACCCATGTCCACTACCGCTCCTCTCCGCGGCGCACCGGGCCCCGGCCCCTCCGGCAGACCCGCGGGCCCCGTCCCCTCCGGCCCGCCGACCGCCCGCCGCCGTCCCGCCGTCGACTGGCGGATCCGTTTCGCCGCCCTCTGCCTGATCTGGGGCTTCAGCTTCCTGCTGATCAAGGTCGGCACCCAGGGCTACGCCCCGCTCCAGGTCACCCTGGGCCGTGTGGTGTTCGGCACGGCCGTCCTCGGCGCGGTCCTGCTGCTGCGGCGCGAGCGGCTGCCGCGGGGCGCGCGGACCTGGGGGCACCTGGCGGTAGCCGCGTTCCTGCTGAACGTGCTGCCGTTCACGCTCTTCGCCTACGCCGAGCTGACCATCTCCTCCACGCTGGCGGGCATCTGCAACGCCACCACCCCGCTGTGGAGCATGGTGCTCTCCCTGGCCGCCCTCTCCGACGACCGGCCGACGAGGCGCAGCGTCGCGGGGCTCGGCATCGGTTTCGCCGGAGTGCTGATCGTGCTCGGCGCCTGGCAGGGCTTCGCCGGCCAGGACGCCGGGGGCACGGTCATGGCTCTGGTGGCCTCGGCCAGCTACGCGGTCGGCTGGGCCTACGTCCGGCGCACGCTGGCGAACGCCGGCGGTTCGAACCTGGCGATGTCCACCTCCCAGCTCATGCTGGGCACGGCCCAACTGGCGGTGGTCACGCCGCTGTTCACCTCCTTCCCGACGTCGTTCCCCGTCGTGCCGCTGCTGGCGGTCGCGGCACTGGGCGCGCTGGGCACCGGGGTGGCCTTCCTCCTGCAGTACGGGATGGTGGCCGAGGTGGGGCCGACCACGGCCACCCTCGTCACCTACTTCCTCCCCGTGATCTCCACCTCGGCCGGCGTGCTGCTGCTGGACGAGCGGCTGACCTGGAACACTCCCGTCGGCGCCCTGATCGTGCTCGCCGGCGCGGCGCTCACCCAGAGCCGGCCGCGGCGGCGGACGGAGGCATAGCCGCCGGCGTTCAGCCGTACCGCCGCGCACCGGAGGGCCGGATCGCCGACGCCACCGCGTCGGCGACCGGCCCGATCTCGTGCGCGGCCAGGTCCGAGACGGTCAGCCGGACACCGGGCGGCGAGGCGATCCGGAAACGCGCTCCGGGGGCGACGGCCCATCCGGCGCGCAGCAGCCCGGCCACCGCGCCGGTCTCGTCGGGGACCGGCACCCACACGTTCATCCCGCTGCGCCCGTGTGCCGCCACCCCGCGCTCGGCGAGCGCGGCGAGGAGCGCGTCGCGGCGCCGCCCGTAGGAGCGGGCGGTCTCGGCCGGATCCACCGCGCGGCTCTCCCACAGCGCGGCGACGGTGTGCTGGAGGAGGTGGCTGACCCAGCCGGGGCCGAGCCTCTGCCGCCCGCCCACCCGGTCGACGGTGACGGTGTCGCCGGTCAGCACGGCCAGCCGCAGGTCGGGGCCGTACGCCTTGGCCGTGGAACGCACCAGCACCCAGTGGTCCACGGGGGCGTCCGGGGCCGCCAGCGGATGCAGGGGGACGTCGACGATGCCGTGCCCGTGGTCGTCCTCGATCAGCAGCACGGCGGGGTGCCCGGCCAGCACCCGGCGCAGGTCCCGGGCGCGTTCGGCGGTGACGGCGGCGCCGGTGGGGTTCTGCGCCCGGTCGGTGACGACCAGGGCCCGTGCGCCCTGCCGCAGCGTCCGCTCCACCGCGTCCGGCAGCGGGCCGTCGTCGTCGAGGGCGACCGGCAGCGTTCTCAGGCCCAGCGCCGGAAGGAGGTCCAGCAGGCTTCCCCAGCCCGGGTCCTCCACGGCGACCGCGTCCCCCGGTTTGAGGTGTGCCATCAGCGCCCGCTCGATGGCGTCCAGGGAGCCGGAGGTGACGGCGACGGGACCGGCGGGGACGCCGTCCGCGTCGAACGCGGCGCGGGCGAGCCGGGCCAGGTCCTCGCTGACGGCGGGGGCGCCGTAGAGCGTCGGGGCCTTCTCGTGGCGGTCCGCGGCGGTGGTGAGGGCGTCGCGCAGCGGCGGCAGCAGCGCGGGGTCCGGGTTGCCCTCGGAGATGTCGCGCACGCCCGGAGGGGCCTCGACCCGGATCGCCTCGCGGGGGGTGCTGGCCGGGCGGGGCCTCACCCGGGTGCCGCGCCGTCCGGCCGTCTCGACCACGCCTCGTTCGCGCAGCATCCGGTAGGCGGCCGCGACCGTGTTGGGGTTCACCCCCAGGTCGGCCGCCAACTCCCTCACCGGCGGCAGGGGTTGCCCCGGCTCCAACTCCCCCGATCCCACCGCGCGTTCCACGTCGGCGGCGATTTCGGCTGCGCGCCGCCCAGCGATCCGATACTCTCCTAGCACAAAATAAACTATGCACTAGAACAAAACCCGCGAGCAAGTCGGCAGACCGGTCGGCCGAAGGCACAGCCGGAAGACACAAGGAGTGAGCGCATGTCCGCCACCGCCCCGGAGAGCGAGTACGCCCCGACCCAGCGCACGGTTCCGACCCGGGGCCGCGATCGCGCCGCATACGACCGCGCACTGGTGCACGCCATCCTCGACGCGGGGTACGTCTGCCACCTCGGCTTCGTCCGCGACGGGGCGCCGGTCGTCCTGCCCACGCTCTACGCCCGGGTCGGCGAGCGCCTGTACGTCCACGGCTCCACCGGCTCCCGCCCGCTGCGCGCGGCCGGGCGGTCCGACACCGGGCTGCCCGTGTGCCTGACGGTGACCCATCTGGACGGCCTGGTCCTGGCCCGCTCCGCCTTCCACCACTCCGTCAACTACCGCTCGGTGGTGGTGCACGGCACCGCCCGCCAGGTGACCGACCCGGCCGAGCGGGCCGTCGCCCTCGACGCCCTGGTCGACCAGGCGGTCCCCGGCCGCTCGGCCGACACGCGTCCGCCCAGCGCCCGGGAACTGGCCGCCACCGCCGTCGTCGCCCTGGACCTGGAGGAGGTCTCGGCGAAGGTCCGCACCGGCGGCCCGAACGACGATCCGGAGGACCTCGTCCTCCCCCACTGGAGCGGTGTGCTGCCGGTGCGCCAGGTCCTCGGCCCCCTCGTCCCCGCCGACGACCTGGCCCCGGACGTCGCCGTGCCCGGCTACCTCGCCGCGTTCTGAGGGGGCGGGCGCGGGCCGGACTCCCGGCCCGCGCCCGCCCCGCCGGTCAGACCCCGGGTTCCGGCGCCCGCCGTCCCCCGGAACCCGGCCGGGCCTCGGCCACCGCCAGACCCGCCACCGCGGCGAGCAGCAGGGCGGTGCCCAGCACGGTCGCCGCGGTGAGCCGCTCGCCCAGCACGGCGACCGCGATCACGGCCGCGCTCACCGGCTCGATGAGCATGATCACCGAGGCGGTGGCGGCCCGGACGACCGCCGCTCCGGCGAAGTACAGCGCGTACGCCAGCGCCGTCGGCACCGCGGCCGTGTACGCCAGCAGAAGCACCACCCGCAGCGGATCGGCGGTGGTGTGCGGCAGCAGCCCCTCTGCCAGGCCGAACGGCAGCAGGCACACCGCGCCGATGCCGAACGCCCAGGTGGTCGTGGCGTACGCGTCGCCACCGGAGCCCTTCCGGCCCATCCACCGGGTCAGCAGGGTGATGGCGGCGTAGCCGGAGGCGGACAGCAGCGCCAGGGCGACGCCCGGCGGCCGTACCGCCGCCCCGTCACCGCCCAGGCACAGCACCGCCAGGCCGGCGAGCGCGCCGGCCACGGCCGCGAGGCCGCCGCGTCCCAGTCTCTCGCCCATCGTCAGCCGGGCGCCGACGGCGATCAGCACCGGCCCGGCGCCGAGGGTGACCACCGTGGCGACCGCGAGCCCGGTGGCCTGGACGGACGCGAAGTACGCCGTCTGGAACAGGGTCAGCCCCAGCCCGGTGGCGGCGATCCGCCCCGCCCGGCGGCGACGCGGCTCGGGTGCGGCCGGGGCGGCGGTACGGCCGCGCCGGGCGGCGCGCAGCGGGAGGAAGGCCAGCAGCAGGGCGATCCCGCCGATGTACCGCCAGAAGGACAGGGCGACGGGTCCCAGGTCACTGGCGCGGTACAGCAGGGCGGCGGCGGCTCCGGCGGTGCCCCAGGCGATCCCGGCGACGATCAGGCAGAGCAGGCCGCGCCCGGTGGACAGGCCGCCGGAACGAAAGGCGGAATCATCGATTCCGCCCGAGGGTGCGGAAAGGACGGAAGCAGGTTTCGACACGTGTGGGTTCTCCGCGTACGTCGGGAAGCGATCGGTGGTCCCGTACGCGGGCAGCGCCGACTCGCGCGGCGGCGGTCACGCCCGGCGCGCTCCGGTCTCGGCGGCCCGCCCTACGCGGCGGGAGGGGGCAGCACGGTCGAATGCACGACCGCACCCTACGAGGCGGACGCGTCCCGGGACAACCGCGTCCCCTCGTCCCCGGTCCCCCCGGCGCCGGACGGCGCCCCGCCTCCGGCCACCGGACCGGCGGACGGGGCCGCGGGAGCGGCGCGCTGCGCGATGAACGCCCCGACGAGCACCACCGCTCCACCGAGCACCTGCACGGCCGACAGCCGTTCGCCGAGGAGCACCCACGCCAGCACGGTGGCGACGACCGCCTCCAGACAGGCCACGACCCCCGCCACCTGGGGCGAGAGCCTGCGCACCGAGATCACCCCGGTCAGATAGGCGGTCACGGTCGCCACCACCACGATCCACGCCAGCAGCGCGACGGCCGGCACCTGGGCGCCCCCTATCTCCGCCCGTCCGCCGAGCACCTGCCACGCCATCTCCCACGGGCGGGCGACGGCGGTGAGCACCAGCGCGCCGAACAGCAGTCCGTAGGCGATGACCCCCAGCGGATCGGGTGCCGCCGGACCACCGGAGGAGGCGGTGCCGTGGTCGGAGAGCACGAAGTAGCCGACCTGGCAGCAGGCCGCGCCCAGCGCCAGCAGCAAACCGACGGGGTCGAACCCGAATCCGGCCCAGATCTCCACCACACAGGCCAGTCCGCCGACGGCGAGGACCACGCCGACCCCCGCCGCCCGGCTCACCGGCCGGCGCTGGACGAAGCGCACCCAGCCCAGCACCAGCGCGGGCGCCAGGTACTCCACCAGCAGCGCCACCCCGACCGGGATGCGGGAGATCGCCGCGAAGTAGCAGGCCTGCACGCCCGCCACGGCCAGCAACCCGAAACCGGCGAGCAGGGCCGGGCGCCGCCGCACCAGATCCCGGTGCCGCCAGGCGAGCGGCAGCAGGACCAGGGCGGCCCCCGCGACCCTCAGCCAGGTGACGTGCAAAGGGTCGAGACCCGCGTTGATCAGTGGCTTCGCCGCGGGCCCGGAGCCCCCGAAGGCGAGGGCCGACACCAGGGCGAGGGTGAGTCCGGTGCTCCGCCCGGAGGAGGCCGGCGACGGCTTCGTGGCATGCATCGGGCCATGATGGCAGGAATCGACAGGAGTGTCAGCGGCAGTGCCCCTGACATTGGGGGCCGGTGGCGCGGGTCCGCGCCCACCCCCCGGGGACCGCGTCCGCGCGGCGCAGCACCTCCATCGCCCGGCACCCCGGATCGTCGGCCAGAGCCGCCAGCAGGTCCGTCCCTTCGGCGCGTGTCCCGCCCCGCTCCCGCGCCCGCCGCAGCGCGCCCTCCAGCGCGGCCACCGCGGCCGGGGACCAGCCGGCCGGGCCGCGGCGGCCACCGGGGCCCGGGGCCGGAGCCGACGGGGCGTCCCCGCCGGTGCCCTCCACCCTGCCCTGCCAGCGCAGCCCGTAGCCGATGCTGCGCTGCGCCAGGTAACCCAGCAGCCGCGTCAGCCGGACCGGGCCGCCGAGGGCTGAGCGGACGGCCGGGTCGGACTCGATCAGGCCGTGCAGCAGATGGGCGGTGTCGACGTGCCGGTCGCCGTCCCTTCCGGCCCGGCGGCGCGCGCTCGACAGCGCCGCGACCAGCTCGGCGCCGAGCAGGTCACCGGCGTACGGATCCGCGTCCGCGGGCTCCGGGGAGGACAGAGGACTGTGCACGTACCAACCCCATCACCTTCCTCGCGCCCCGGCATCCCCGCCCGGGGCCATTCACGTGTACGACCGGAGTCGGGGACGCCGCGTGTCGCCTCCTCCTTGCGGGGGAGGAACGGACGGTCCCGTTTCGCCCGGCGGCTGCGGGCGGTCGGCTCCGGCCCGTCACCCGGGCCGGAGCCGACCGCCTCGCGGAGCGGAGCCCGTCAGCCGAGCGGCACGAGATCGCCGTCGACGGGCAGCCCCTCGACTCTCCGGTTGGCCACGACGCGGAGTTCCTGGCCGTGCCTGCGGCCCGGCTGCCACTGCCCCCCGGACAGCCGCACGGTGGCGACGTTGGGCACGGGCCCGGAGGTCCAGTCGAGCGGCCCGGCGACGGTCTCCAGACGGGTCCGGCCGAGCGCCTCGGCCACCGATGCCGCCTGCGTGGGATCGTCCGCCGTGGCCAGGGCGTGCGCGGCCACCTCGAACAACGCGTAGGCCAGTCCGAGCGGTTGGAGCCACTGCCGGCCCGTGCCCTGCTCGTACGCCTCGGCCAGCTCCGCCGCGCTCGTCCCGTCGATCGACGAGCGGTAGGGGTGGCGGGGGGACCAGTAGACCAGCGTCGCCACGTTCTCCTGGGCCGGCCGCTCCCCCGAGCCGGTGGTGGTGGGCGGGTAGGCCAGCCACCGCGAACAGGTGATCATCTTCGGGCGCAGACCCCGCTCGGCCGCCCGCTCGCGGAAGAGCGCCAGATCCCTGCCGGTGGCCGCGCTGGTGACGATGTCCGCGCCCTCGGCCAGGAACGCCTCCAGGTGCTCGTCGAACCCGGAAGCGGGCTCGCGGTAGCCGACCGGGTCGAGCAGCCGGTGCCCGCGTGCCCGGGCCGCCGGCAGGAAGCCCAGTTCGGGGTGGCGCGACCATTCGCCCTGAGGACCGCCGTTCCACAGGCAGCCGACCGTTCGCGCCGGGCCGCCGGCGATCTCCCACAGGTCCGCGAAGGTCTCGGCGATGTCGTCCAGGCCCCAGCAGAAGTGGTAGGTCCAGCGGAACGGCCGCTGCTGCGTCCCTCCCCGCCCGTAGTAGTAGACCTGCCAGGGAAAAGTGCTGGACACACAGGGGACGCCCAGCTCCTCGCAGGTGTCGGCGACGGCCGGGAGCACCTCCGTGCCGGCCAGGGTCAGCACGATCCGCGCGTCCTCGTCCCTCACCAGTTCCCGTACCGCCTCCCGCGCCCCGCCGGCGCACGAGCGGCTGTCCCGGCTCACCAGGCGCACCTCGTGGCGCCGCCCGCCGTTCACGACGCTCCGCAGCTCCGGCTCCAGCAGGGACATGACGAACGCCAGGGGGTCCCCCAGTTTCGACAGCCGTCCCGTGCGCGCGACCACCACGCCCACCGTGAGGGGCCCTCCGCCCGTTCCGCCCGTTCCGCTCGTCACCCGCACGATCCGCCCTTTCCGCCGAGCCGGACACTTCCCCCCGGTCAACCGCGGGCGGGGCGGAACGTCACGGGCCGTCGGGATGCCGTCCCAGGGGTCGGTGCACGGCGTCCTCCGCCCGCCCCGGGCATGCGCCACGCACCCGGCCGTGCACCAGGGCGCTGCCGTCTCCGGCTCGGGCGACGGGGCTGCGGCGGGGACGGCGGGCGGCTCAGCGGACCACCACGGCGTGCTCCCCCGGCGGGACCAGCTCGCCGATCACGGGCGCGCCCGGGACCTCCCCGGCCACCAGGAGGCCGCCGGAGGTCTGGGCGTCGGCCAGCAGCAGCCGGGTGTGCTCGTCCGCGGCGCCGAAGTCGGTGTGCGGGGCGGTCCAGTCGAGGTTGCGGCGGGTCCCTCCGCTGACGTAGCCGTCCCGGACCGCCTCCCGTGCCCCGTCCAGGTAGGGGACGGCCGCGGAGTCCACCACGGCCGTCACCCCCGAGGCGCGGGCCAGCTTGTACAGGTGGCCCAGCAGCCCGAAGCCGGTGACGTCCGTGGCGCACCGCGCGCCGCCCGCCACCGCCGCCTCGGAGGCGTCCCGGTTCAGCGCCGCCATGGTCTCCACGGCCTGCGGAAAGACCTCGCCGGTGGCCTTGTGCCGGTTGTTGAGCACGCCCAGGCCCAGCGGCTTGGTCAGCGACAGCGGCAGCCCCGGCCGCCCGGCGTCGTTGCGCAGCAGCCTCTCCGGGTCGGCGATCCCGGTGACCGCCATGCCGTACTTGGGCTCCGCGTCGTCGACGCTGTGCCCGCCGCCGATGTGGCAGCCCGCCCGCCCGGCCACCTCCAGCCCGCCGCGCAGCACCTCCCGGGCCAGGTCGAACGGCAGCCTCCCCCTCGGCCAGCCCAGCAGGTTCACCGCCACCAGGGGGCGTCCGCCCATGGCGTAGACGTCGGAGAGCGCGTTGGCGGCGGCGATCCGCCCCCAGTGGTACGGGTCGTCCACCACCGGTGTGAAGAAGTCGGCCGTGGCGATGACGGCGGGGCCGCCCCGCGGGCCGGGAAGGCGGACGGCGGCCGCGTCGTCGCCGGTGTCCAGGCCGACCAGCAGTTCGCCCGCCGGGTCGGCGGGGACCCTCCCCAGCAGCCCCGACACCGCCTCCTCCAGCTCCCCGGGCGGGATCTTGCAGGCGCAGCCGCCGCCGTGCGCGTACCGCGTCAGCCTCACGCCGCTTCCCTGCGACGCCTCCCGACCGGCCGTCTCGCCCCTGGTGTACATCGCGCTCCCTCCTCGCCGACGCGTCCGGCACACATTGCCGCGTGCGCGCCGCCGGAAACGCCGGGCGGGAGATTGACTCCGGTCGGGGGGCGGGTTTGGATGATCCGTGTCCGGGCCGGCATGTCCGGCATGGAGGCGTAAGGGTGCCTGGTGGCCCTCCCGGTCTTCAAAACCGAGGTGCCCGAGGATCTCGGGCAGGTGGGTTCGATTCCCATCCGCCTCCGCCGTACGGCCCGCGGAAGAGCGGGCCGGAACCGGCCCCGCGGCGTACCGGTGGTGCGTCGCGGGGCCGGCTCCCGTCCCGGCGCCCCGCTCGTCCCGCGCCGGCGCGGCACCCCTCCGCAACCGCTCCGCCCCGGCCTTCCTCCCCGCGGTCCCGCGGTCCCGCGCATCGCGGAACGCCGGCGTCCCCGCTTCCGCCCGGCGCCCGGACGCCGGGCGGAAGAACGTCCGATTCGTGACGTGCTCCCGTACAACCGAACGGCCCGGTCCGTCGTCTGACTCCAGCGAGGAGACGGCGCCCCGGCGCACCCCGTACCCGCCCGTCTCCTCGGCACGCACAACCGGACGCGGTCGGCGCCCCGCCGCCGCGGGCGGGTACACGGGGAGGGAGACACACGACCATGCGCACACCAGCGGCCCAGGGCCGCAGACTCGGGGCGCTGCTCGCCGCCGCGGCGGTGGCCGCGCCCCTGGCGGTCGCCGCCGGCGCCGCCCCGGCGCACGCGGCGCCGGCCTGCACCACGAGCACGGGTCCCCACCAGAAGCAGGTCGAGGGCTTTCTCGGCCTGAAGGTGGACGGCAGGCAGTCCCCCTCGGACTGCAAGGCGATCCGGTCCTTCCAGACCAAGCACGGCATATCGCCCAACATCGGTTACGCCGGCCCCGTCACCTGGGGCGTGATGAACCTGATGAACAAGCAGAAGGCCGCGGGGAAGAACCCGAACAAGGCCGGGAAGTGCCCGACGAACAAGGGCCGCATCGCCTGCGTCGACCTCACCCGCCAGCTGAGCTGGATCCAGGACGGGAAGAAGCTCGTCAAGGGCCCCGTCCCGGTGCGGACCGGACGCGACGGGTACGAGACGCGCACCGGCGCCAAGAAGATCTACTGGCGCAACAAGAACCACTGGTCGACGATCTACGACGTGGCCATGCCCTACAGCCAGTTCTTCGACGGCGGGCAGGCGTTCCACTCCATCAAGGGCAGCGTGTGGTCGCCGCCGGGTTCGCACGGCTGCGTCAACATGCGTCCCGACGACGCCGCGGCGTACTGGAGCCTGCTGAAGAACGGCGACGACGTCTACGTCTACGGCCGCAAGCCGGGCACCTGATCGCACGCCCGGTGCCCGGCGGCCGTGACGCGGCCGCCGGGCACCGGTTGTGACGCTTCAGGACGGAAGGGGCCCCGCGCCGGGAGGGGTGGCCTGCTCGGGGCCGCTGCCGAGCGCTCCGGCCCGGCGGCGCAGTACGACGGCGGCCGCCGCGGCGCTCGCCACGAAGCAGGCGGCCGTCATCCAGGGGCGGTTGAACCGGTGGCCCAGCAGCCGGTCCAAGGAGTGGCGCCCGGGCCCGGTGACGGCCAGACAGGTGGCGACGAACCCGAGGAAGGCCGGGTACTCGTAGCCGCCCTCGGTGACGAAGAAGCCCGCCGGTGCGTGGACCGACACCGCTCCCGCCATGGTTCCCGCGACCGCGGCCCCCGCGGCCGGTGTGGCCAGCCCCAGCGTCAGCAGTGCGCCGCCGCCCGCCTCGGCCGCCCCCGCGGCGAGCGCGCTCTGCCCGCCGGGCCGGAAGCCCATCTGCTCCATCGCCTGCCGGGTGCCCTCCAGCCCGTGCCCGCCGAACCATCCGAACAGCTTCTGGGCGCCGTGTGCGAAGAGGAGACCGCCCGTGCCCACCCTGAGGACCAGCAGCCCCAGGTCGCCGCGGTTCGACGCCGGCCCCGGCGCCGTCCTCGATCCCGGCCTCGGCGTCGGGACCGGTGTCGGCTTCGGTGTCGGCAACAGCATCGGCATCAGCATCGGGGCACCTCTCCACGGTCCGGTCGCCCTTCCCAGCCTCACCGCTCGCCCCGGAGCCCACCACCCGCGCGGTCCGTTCGGGGCAGCCCGCTCCGGCCGCCGCCCGGCAGCCCGTCAGGGGGCGTCCGGGCCGGCGGGCGGCGCGCAGCGGCGACGGGTGCCGTCCAGGCGCACCGTCAGCCCGCGCGCGTCCAGGTGCTCCAGCAGGGGGATCACGACCCGGCGCGTGGTGTCCAGGGCGCGGCGCGCCTCGGCGGCGGTGAACGGCTGCTCCAGCCGGGCCAGGAGTGCGGCCGCCCTGGTGTCGGCGCCGGGCAGCAGCACGATCCCGTCCCCGATCCTCAGCAGGGCGCCCGCGGCGACGGCGGCGGCGATCACGTTCGGGGCCAGGCCGAGTTCGGCCAGCCGGTGCGCCTCCGGCGCGCGGAAGGGGGCGCGGCGCAGCTCGGCGCGGACGGCGTCGACCGCCTCCCTCACCCGGGGCGGCAGTCGGGGGCGGGCGCTGTTGCCGTAGACGCGGCCGTCGCGCCGCTCCAGCCGGGGCCCGCCCGGGGGGGCGGTGTCCACCAGGGCCTGTACCAGGGCGCGTTCGGGCAGGCCGAGGGCCCGGCGGGCGGCCTCGGTGGGCAGTCCGGGGTCCATGGGGTGCCGTGCCGCGTGCTCCTCGACCACCTCGGCCAGGCGCCTCCGCAGCGCCGCCCAGTGGCCGGGGTCGGCGAGCCAGTCCCCGGCGACGGGCTCGGCCGGGGGCGGCACCCCCATGGCCAGCAGTTCCGCGCGCCGGACCAGTCCGCGGCGGCGCAGCTCCGCCGCCCCGTCCGGGGTGCCGGTCGCCGTCTCCAGCTGGCGGGCCCGCGCCCGTCCCGCGCCGCGCCGCTCCAGCCGGGGCGGGCGGACGTCGAGCACGGTGAGCCCGGCGGGGATCCGGTGCCGGGCGGGGTCGCGCAGCAGTGCGGTGTCGCCCACCCGCAGCGGCAGCGGGCGGACGAGCGTCAGCCGGGCGGTGTCCTCGCCCAGCGGCCGGACGCCGGCGGGGACGGCGGCGGATCCGGCGTGGAGGACGAGGTCCCGGGGCAGGTCGGCCGCCGGGTCGCCGTGCAGCCGTACGTCCAGCAGGGCGGTGGTGAGCCAGCGTCCGGGGGTGAGCAGCGCGTCGCCCCGGTGGAGGGCGTCGGCGGCGGCGCCGTGGACGTTGACCGCGACGCGGGCGACCGCGCCCACCTCCTCCCGGTCCTCCCTGAGGGCCTGGAGGCCGCGGACGCGGACGGCCGTGCCGCCACAGGCCGTCACGAGGCGGTCGCCGGTGCGGATCGTGCCCGCGGCGAGCGTCCCGGTGACCACGGTGCCGCGGCCGCGCACGGTGAACGCCCGGTCCACCCACAGCCGCACGTCGGCGGCGCGGTCCGGCTCCGGCAGGGCGGCGGTCAGCCGGACCAGGGCGGCCCGCAGGTCGTCCAGGCCCTCTCCGGTGACGGAGCTGACGGACACGGCCTCGGTGCTTCCCAGCGAGGTCCGGGCGATCCTGGCGAGCGCGTCCGCGCGCACGGGCGCCGGGTCGGCGAGGTCGCTGCGGGTGACGGCGAGCACTCCGTGCCGTACCCGCAGGGCGTCCAGGACGGCGAGGTGCTCCTCCGACTGCGGCTGCCATCCCTGGTCGGCGGCGACCACCAGCAGGACGGCGGGGACGGGGCCGATACCGGCGAGCATGTTGCCGACCAGCCTCTCGTGGCCGGGGACGTCCACGAAGGCGATCCGCCCGCCGCCGGGCAGGCGCGTCCACACGAAGCCCAGGTCGAGGGTGAGGCCCCGGCGGCGCTCCTCCTCCCACCGGTCGGGTTCCATGCCGGTGAGGGCCCGGAGCAGCGACGACTTGCCGTGGTCGACGTGCCCGGCGGTGGCGACGACGTGCACGGGCCGGTCACCCCCTTCCCTCGTCCGGGCCGGTGCCGGCGGCCCTGCCCGCCCGCCGTACGGCGTCCGCGACGTCGGCGTCCTGCTCCTCGGGCACGGTGCGCAGGTCCAGCAGGCACCGCCCGTCCTCGACGTGCCCCAGCACGGCGGGCGTGCCCCGCCGCAGGCGCGCGGCGTACTCCCCGGGCAGGGACACGGCCGCGCTGGGCAGGGTGACGCCGGGGGCGCCTCCGCCGCCGACCGCGGCCTCGCTGTCGGCGGCGTGTGCGTCGATGCCCGTGCCGCGCAGCTCGGCGGCGAGGTCTTCGGCGCGCGTCCGCAGGCGCCGGGGGTCGGCGTGGAGCATGGCGTGGACCGGGGTGGCGGGGCCCCGCACGGTGGCCTCCAGGGCGGCCAGTGTCAGTTTGTCGACGCGCAGCGCGCGGGCGAGCGGGTGGCGGGAGAGGCGCCGGACGAGGTCGGCGCGGCCGAGGATCAGTCCGCACTGCGGGCCGCCCAGGAGTTTGTCGCCGCTGGCGGTGACCAGGGACGCGCCCGCGCGCAGCCAGCCGGTGGCGTCCGGCTCGTCGGGCAGCGCGGGCTCGGGCCGCAGCAGCCCGGAGCCGATGTCGGCGACGACGGGGACGCCCAGCCGGGCCAGTTCGGCGACGGAGGCCGAGCGGGTGAAGCCGGTGACGCGGAAGTTGGAGGGGTGCACCTTCAGCACGAAGCCGGTGCCGGGGCCGATAGCCGCCGCGTAGTCGCCGGCGCCGGTGCGGTTGGTGGTGCCGACCTCGCGGAGCCGCGCGCCGGTGGAGACCAGCAGGTCCGGGAGGCGGAACCCGTCGCCGATCTCGACCATCTCGCCCCGGCTGACGACGATCTCCTTCCCCGCGGCGAGCGCGGTCGCGGCCAGCACCAGGGCGGCGGCGCCGTTGTTGACCACATGGGCGGCCTCGGCGGGCGGCACGGCCTCGGCCAGGGCCGCCACGGCCGAGGCGCCGCGCCGGGAGCGGGTGCCGGTGGCCAGGTCCAGTTCCACGTCGGTGGGGCCGCAGGCCGCGGCCATCGCCTCCCGGGCGGCCTTCGACAGCGGTGCGCGGCCCAGGTTGGTGTGGAGCAGGACGCCGGTGGCGTTGATCACCGGCCGCAGTCCTCCGGCCGTCCCGGGCAGCGCGGCGGCAGCGGCGTCGGCGACCGCCTCCGGCGGGATCTCCCCCCTCCGGGCGCGCTCCAGGGTGCGGGCGACGACCGATCTCACCAGTGTGCGGCCCAGCCGTCCCGCGGCCCCGGCCAGGCGCGGATCGGCGAGCACCACGTCCGTGCGGGGGAGCCGGCGCCGGGTGTCCGCTCCGGTCGCCGTCACGGTGTCGCGGTGCATCCGGTGGCCTCCTGCGGGACGGTTGCGGGCGTCGGCCAGGTTAGGCGCGCGGGGCCCGGTGCGGGCGGCGCCGCACCGGGCCCGGTCCCCCGGCCGGGCTCTCGGCGTCCTCCCGTCAGTCCTCGTCGGCGAGGATGAGGTAGAGCCGCCTGCGCGCGTCGTTGACGACGGCCAGGGCCTTCTCCCGCTGCTCGGGCGTTCCGGTGGCCCACACCTGCCGGAAGGCCTCGACGAGTCCGGTGCCCGCCTTGCGCACCTCGTTCATCGCCTCCCAGTCGATGCCGCGTCCGGCCTCCTCCCAGGGGGCCTCGGGGCCCTCCTCGGCCTCGGCCCGTCCGGCCCCGGTGAGCGAGAAGAGCTTCTTGCCGCTCTCGCTGGCGCTGGTGATCAGCCCCTCGTCCTCCAGGAGCTGGAGGGTGGGGTAGACGGATCCGGGGCTGGGCTTCCACGCTCCGCCGCTGCGTTCGGCGATCTCCCGGATCATCTCGTAGCCGTGCATGGGCCGGTCCGCGAGCAGGGCGAGGATCGAGGCCCTCACGTCGCCGCGCCGGGCCCGGCGGTGCGGTCCGCCGCGTCCTCGTCCCCGTCCTCCGAAGAAGGGGCCGTCCGCTCCGAAGGGCGGACCGAAGGGGCCGAAGGCGGCGCGGCGGAAGCCGGGGCCCGGGCCGTGGTGTCCGTGGTCGTGTCCTGGGGTGCGCATCGTCCGTGCCTTCTTCCTGTCGCGGGATCCTCCGTGGAAGTCGATCGATCGCAATATTCCACCGATCGATCCAGACACTTCAACGATATATCGGAACTGTGTCGCCAGCAAGCCCCCGGATCCACCGGGCGGCGATGCCACTCATCCGGAACTGGCCGTGTCCCCGCGCCTCACCCGCTCACTAGGCTCGCGATCATGAGAATCCGTATCGTCGACGCGTTCACCGACCGTCCCTTCGCGGGCAACCCGGCCGGCGTCGTGCTGCTGGACTCCGGGCCGTTCCCCGGCGACGACCGGCTCCAGCGGATCGCCGCCGAGGTCAACCTCTCCGAGACCGCCTTCGCGCATCCGCTGCCCGGGGACGCCGGGGCCGACTGGGCGCTGCGCTGGTTCACCCCCGCCACCGAGGTCAACCTGTGCGGGCACGCGACGCTCGCCACCGCCCACGTCCTCCACACCACCGGCGCCGCCACGGGCACCGTCCGGTTCGCCTCCCGCAGCGGCGTCCTCACCGCCACCGCGGCCCGGGACGGCTCGATCACCCTGGACTTCCCCACCGCCCCGCTCACCGAGGTCTCCGTCGGCGAGGAGATCGGCGCGGCCCTGGGCGCCGAGGTGCTCTCCGCGTACGACACGGGCGAGAACGTCGGCGACCTGCTGGTCGAGCTGGCCGACGAGAAGACCGTGCGCACCCTGGCCCCGGACCTCGCCGCCGTGGCACGCCTGCCCCACCGGGGCGTCGTCGTCACCGCGCGGGCGGCCGAGGAGGACGCCCCCTACGACTTCGTCTCGCGCTTCTTCGGCCCGGCCGTCGGCATCGACGAGGACCCGGTGACGGGCAGCGCCCACACCGCGCTCGCACCCCTGTGGTCGGCCCGCCTCGGCCGCGAGACGCTGACCGGCCTCCAGGCGTCGGCCCGCACCGGTCTGGTCCGCACCACGCTGCGCGGCGAGCGCACGCTGCTGACCGGCGACGCCGTCACCGTCGTCGACGGGGAGCTGCTCACCGGACCGTGAGGGAGCGCGTGGGAGGACCCACGGGAAACGCCCCGCCCGTGCGGGCGGGGCGCACGGGCGGGACGGGTCTCAGGCGGTGGGCAGCCAGTCCACCCGGCCCGCCAGCAGCGCGTACCCGACGAACGCCACGATGTCGATCAGCGCGTGCGCCGCGACCAGCGGGCCGACCCGCCCCCACCGCCGGTACAGCAGCACGAAGATCACGCCCATCGCCACGTTGCCGACGAACCCGCCGATGCCCTGGTAGAGGTGGTACGAGCCGCGCAGCAGGGAACTGGCCGCCAGCGCGGCCACCGGGCTCCAGCCCAGCCCGTCGAGCCTGCGCAGCAGGTAGCCGACGACGATGACCTCCTCGACCACGGAGTTCTGGATCGCCGAGGCGATCAGGACCGGGATCTTCCACCACACGTCCGGCAGCGACTCGGGCACCACCGTGAGGTTGAGCCCGCTCGCCCGCGCACCGAGGTAGAGCAGCAGTCCGCTGCCGCCTATGCCCGCCGCGACCACCGCGCCCCAGCCCAGGTCGAACCCGGGCCGGCGCAGGTCGAACCCGATCCCCCGCAGTCCCGGCCCGCCCCGGCCGCCGGCCCCCTCGCGGGTGAGGAGGTGCGCGACGAGCAGCACCGGCACCAGGGCGGTGGCGATGCCGAACAGCTGCCAGGCCAGGTCCAGCCAGGGGCGGTCGGGGGCGTGGGAGCCGTTGAGCCGCGCCGCCTGGTCCTCCAGGCCGCCGGGCCTGGTCAGCGCCCCGGCGAAGCTGATGAGCGCCGACACCCCGCTCGCTCCCAGCGACAGCCCCAGGACGAGCAGCGTCTCGTGGCCCAGGACCCGGCGCGGCACCGCGCCCCCGCCCGGCTCCCCGCCGTGCTCCCGGTCCCCGCCCCGGTGCCCCGGGTGTTCCGGTTCGCGTTCCCCGTCCCGCACGCCTGGTCGCACTCCGCCTCCTGTTCGGCCGTTCCTCCCGCCGGTGCCTCCCGGCCCGGGACGAACAGCTTGCCCCACCGCCTCCGTCCGCCGGCCGCGGGGTTCCCGGCGGGGCCGGGCGGGGTGGGCTACGGGCCCACCGGCCAGCCGTGCACCGGCTCCCCGGTGCGGACCAGCTCGCAGTAGCGCCGCACCGTCGCAGCCAGGGCCTTCTCCCGGTCCAGCCCGGCGTCCAGGGCCCGGTGGTAGGAGGTGGCCTGCCAGGAGGCGCCGTTGACGCGTCGGCGGCAGCGCTCGTCGACGACCGACAGGTAGCGGTCCCGGTCGCCGGGCTCGATGCCCCAGGCGTCCAGGCCGGCGGCGGCCATCGGCAGCAGCTCCTCCCGCACCAGCCGGTCCACGGGGACGGCCGCCAGGGAGCCGCCGCGTCCGGGGCGGGGCCACCACAGCTGGGCCTCCATGCCGTGGCGGCAGGCGTTGTCGAAGTTCTCGGCCGCGGCGGAGAACGGCATCCGGCTCCACACCGGGCGTGCCTCGTCCGCCATCGCGCGCACCAGCCCGTAGTACAGGGCCGTGTTGGCCAGGACGTCGGTGACGGTGGGACCGGCCGGCAGCACCCGGTTCTCCACGCGCAGGTGCGGCACCCCGTCCGAGACGGCGTACACGGGGCGGTTCCAGCGGTAGATGGTGCCGTTGTGCAGGACCAGTTCGTGCAGCGAGGGGACGCCTCCGCCGTCGAGGACCTCCAGCGGGTCCTCGTCGCCGCGGATGGGCAGCAGGGACGGGAAGTAGCGGACGTTCTCCTCGAACAGGTCGTACGCCGACGAGATCCACCGCTCGCCGAACCAGGTGCGGGGCCGCACCCCCTGGGCGATCAGCTCGGGCGGCCTGGTGTCGGTGGCCTGGAGGAAGAGCGGAGGACGGGACTCGCGCCACAGCTCGCGGCCGAACAGGAAGGGCGAGTTGGCGCCCACCGCCACCTGAACGGCCGAGATGACCTGGGCGGCGTTCCACACGTCGGCGAACCGGTCGGGCGTCACCTGCAGGTGGAGCTGGACGGAGGTGCAGGCCGCCTCCGGGGCGATGGAGGACGAGGTGTACCGCAGGCGCTCCACCCCCTCGATGTCCAGGACGACCTCCTCGCCTCGGCTGGCCATGACCTGGTCGTTCAGCATGGTGTAGCGGTCGACGGCGGTGAGGTTCGCGGAGACCAGGTCGTCCCCGGTGAGCGTCGGCAGAATGCCGATCATCACGATGCGCGCGCCGAGCTCCCCCGCCTTGCGGTCGGCATAGGCCAACCCGGTGCGCAACTCCTCCGCGAGCTGGTCCAGCACGCGCCCGGACAACCGGTGCGGAAGGATATTCACCTCCAGATTGAACTGCCCCAGTTCCGTCTGGAAATCCCGGCTCGCAATGCGCTCCAGTACCTCGGTGTTCATCATCCGGGGCATCCCCTCGGCATCCGCGAGGTTGAGCTCGATCTCCAGCCCCATGAGGTCGCGCGGACGGTCGAAGCGCTGCTCGTCCAGCAGGCGCCGCAGCCCCTCGAGACACCGGTGGAGCCTGTCCCTGTAGTGCTGGCGGTCGGACAGGCCGAACTCGCCGGCCACGACCTTCTCGCCCATCGAAGCGTCCCTCCTCCAGTGAACCGTGACCGGATGATGCCCCGCCGATGCGAGAGATAACGCACCATCTGCGGGCGGAGGACGCTAAGCTGATGCCGACGGCTTTCACCGGGCACATTCCCAAGGCATGCGGCTTCCGGCACAGATGGTTGCCGACGGCATACGGATCCTCACTTGTGAGAAATACCGAAAAGATACAGACGACCGCATAGCCAATCATTCCCGAGGTCAGCGGCCTGTCGTCCGAGGACTCGCAGATGAAACCCCCGGAAAAATGTCCTGATGCCCCCTTGCCGGTAACATGCGAGACGGCTAGTCGAAACACCGACTGAACACCCGTCGTATAAACTCCACAAAAGCGGCCGAGACGCGGCTCCTCACACGAGCGCCGTTCCGTCGAAGCCTTCCCTCCGGCCCCTTTCGTGGCCTCCCAGTACGCCGACAGCGCCGTCCGCGCCTGCTGAGCACCACCGTGTCTCCGAGCGAGAGGCGACCCACCATGCCCCTGCGTGTCCAACCGGCCCCGGCACCCGCTCTGCGCAGCGTGCACGCGGCCCTCGGTTCCTCCACCGGTCTCCGCGGCAAGTTCACCCCTCCCGGTCCGCAGGCCCGGACAGGCTCCGTGCGACCGGACCTCCCCCTGCCCCTCCACGTGCTGGACGGGATCACGGCCGCGGCCGGCCCGCCCCGCACCCGACTGACCGGCTGGCGCTTCCTGCTGCGCGACGCCCATGGCGTGGTGGGGGCCGCCGAGGCCATGCTCACGGCGGACGGCTGGACGTTCTCCCACTTCTGCGAGGGGCCGTTCATCGCCTCCACCGAGACCGCCCTGGCGCTGGCCGAGACGCTGCCGACGACGTACCAGCCGCGGCTGCTGTCCGTGCCGGAGCTGTACATGCTCACGCTGTGGCTCCACGGCGACACGGAGGCCGACGCCGCGGGCGGCTCCCCCGCACCGGACGACCTGCTGGTGCCGCTGGCCCCGGCGCCGCCGGGGATCGCCGCGCACCGCCCGCACCGTGTCGACGGCCTGCTGCCGCTGCTGACCCGCCGGCTGGTGCCTCCGCCCCTGCTGGGCACGCCCGCCTGAGGGAGACGCGCGGCACAACCGCAGGTGCGATGCCCCGCGGCCCGACGGCCGCGGGGCATCGCGCTGTTCCCCCCACCTCATTGACTAGTCTTTCTCGGTGGCAACACCACCCGAACGGATTACTCTTTCCTCCGCGCTCACCCGGGAAGGGCGCGCGCCGCCAAACTGTGGGAAGAGCTGCGCCGAAATCCCTGCGGAATTCCTCCTTCTACGGCCAGACTGGGCCGACCGACAGATACGGGGGCGGTCATGGAAGACACCTCGAATCGCAGCACCACCACACCGCAGCGAAAGAACCCCATCATGTGCCAGCACCAACCACCCTGCCCGTCAGCCGACTCCCCCGACCGCGAGGCCGCCCACCTGGTGGCGCACTTCCCGGAACAGGGCTGGAGTCTGCTGTGCAACGGCGTCCTCCTCTTCGAGGACACCGGTGAGCTGCTGCCGGACGGGCGGATCATCGCACCCCACCGGCCGCTGGTCACCGGACACGTCACGACCGCGGCCTGAGGCCGCGGCGCGCCCGCTCCAGGGTCCCGGCGTACGGGAGCGCGGGCGCCCCGGCACATGCCGGGGCGCCCGCGCTCCCTGTCCCGCGCTGTCCCGCGCCCTTCCGTTCCGCGCTGCCGCGGCGGGCGGGCCGTCAGCCGTCGTACTCGTCCAGCGGCGGGCACGAGCAGACCAGGTTGCGGTCTCCGTAGGCTCCGTCGATGCGCCGCACCGGAGGCCAGTACTTGTCGGCCGCGACGACGCCCCCGGGGAAGGCCGCCTCCTCACGCCCGTAGGGCCGCCCCCACTCCCCCGCGATCTGCGCCGCCGTGTGCGGGGCGTTGCGCAGCGGGTTGTCCTCCACGCTCCACTCGCCCGAGGCGACCTTCTCGATCTCGGCCCGGATCGCGATCATCGCGTCGCAGAAGCGGTCCAGCTCCGCGAGGTCCTCGCTCTCGGTGGGCTCGATCATCAGCGTCCCGGCCACGGGGAAGGACATCGTCGGGGCGTGGAAGCCGTAGTCGATCAGCCGCTTGGCGACGTCGTCGATGGTGACGCCGGTGGCCTTGGTCAGCGGGCGGACGTCGATGATGCACTCGTGCGCGACCAGGCCGCCCGGGCCGGTGTAGAGCACCGGGTAGTGCGGCTCCAGCCGCTTGGCGACGTAGTTGGCGCCCAGCACCGCCACCTGCGTGGCGCGGCGCAGCCCCTCGGCGCCCATCAGCCGCACGTACGCCCACGAGATCGGCAGGATGCCCGCCGATCCCCACGGCGCCGCCGAGATCGGCCCCACACCCGTCTCCGGACCGGCCGCGGGCTGGAGCGGGTGGTTGGGCAGGTAGGGCGCCAGGTGGGCGCGCACTCCGATCGGCCCGACGCCCGGGCCGCCGCCGCCGTGCGGGATGCAGAACGTCTTGTGCAGGTTCAGGTGGGAGACGTCCGCGCCGAACTTCCCCGGCCTGGCCAGGCCGACCAGCGCGTTGAGGTTGGCGCCGTCGACGTAGACCTGGCCGCCGGCGTCGTGGACGGCCGCGCAGATGTCGGTGATGTGCTCCTCGAACACCCCGTGGGTGGAGGGATAGGTCACCATCAGCACCGCGAGCTCCTCGCGGTGCTTGTCGATCTTCGCCCGCAGGTCCTCGACGTCCACGTCGCCGTTCTCGCCCGTCTTGACCACCACGACCTTCATCCCGGCCATCACCGCGCTGGCCGCGTTGGTGCCGTGCGCGGAGGACGGGATGAGGCAGACGGTGCGCCGCTCCTCGCCGTTGGCGCGGTGGTAGGCCCGTACCGCCAGCAGGCCGGCCAGCTCGCCCTGCGACCCGGCGTTGGGCTGGAGGGAGACCTTGTCGTAGCCGGTGACCTCGGCCAGCCGCTCCTCCAGCTCCCGGATCAGCGTCAGGTAGCCCTCGGCCTGCTCGGCGGGCGCGAAGGGGTGCAGACCGCCGAACTCCGGCCAGGTGACCGGCTCCATCTCGGTGGTGGCGTTGAGCTTCATCGTGCACGAGCCCAGCGGGATCATGCCGCGGTCCAGGGCGTAGTCCCGGTCGGCGAGCCGGCGCAGGTAACGCAGCATCGAGGTCTCGGAACGGTGCCGGTGGAAGACGGGGTGCGTCAGGTAGCCGCTCTCGCGCAGCAGTCCGCCGGGCAGGGCGTCGCCGGCGGCGGCGTCCAGCCTGTCGACGTCCCCGGCGCGGGCCCGCACCCCGAAGGCCTCCCAGACGGCGGCGAGGTGCTCGCGCCGGGTGGTCTCGTCGCAGGCGGCGCCGACCAGGTCGGCGCCGTCCTGGCGCAGGTTGATCCCGGCCTCCCGGGCGGCGGCGACGACCTCGGCGGCCCGCCCCGGAACCCGCGCGGTGACGGTGTCGAAGAACGCGTCGTGCACGACCTCGACCCCGCCCTCGCGCAGCCCCGCCGCCAGGACGGCGGCGTAGCGGTGGGTGCGGCGGGCGATGGCGGCCAGCCCGTCGGGGCCGTGGTAGACGGCGTACATCGAGGCCATCACGGCGAGCAGCACCTGGGCGGTGCAGATGTTGCTGGTGGCCCTCTCGCGGCGGATGTGCTGCTCGCGCGTCTGCAGGGCCAGGCGGTAGGCCGTGGTGCCGTCGGCGTCCACCGAGACGCCGACCAGCCGGCCGGGCAGGCTGCGCGCGTACGCCTCCCGTACGGCCATGTATCCGGCGTGCGGTCCGCCGAAGCCCATCGGCACCCCGAAGCGCTGGGTGGTGCCCACCGCGATGTCGGCGCCCAGCTCGCCGGGCGGGGTCAGCAGGGTCAGGGCGAGCAGGTCGGCTGCGACGGTGACGACGGCCCCCAGCTCGTGCGCCCGCTCCACGACGGGCCGCAGGTCGCGCACGGCGCCCGAGGCTCCCGGGTACTGCAGCAGCACGCCGAAGACGCCGCGCTCGGCGACCTCGGCGGGGATCCCGTCGGACAGGTCGGCGACCACGATCTCGACGCCGGTGGGTTCGGCGCGGGTCTCGACCACGGCGATGGTCTGCGGCAGGCAGTCGGCGTCCACCAGGAACACGCCGTCCTTGACCTTGCCCACGCGGCGGGAGAGCGCCATGGCCTCGGCCGCGGCGGTGCCCTCGTCCAGCAGGGAGGCGCCGGCGGTGGGCAGGCCGGTCAGGTCGGCCACCATGGTCTGGAAGTTCAGCAGCGCCTCCAGGCGCCCCTGGGAGATCTCCGGCTGGTAGGGCGTGTAGGCGGTGTACCAGGCCGGGTTCTCCATGACGTTGCGCATGATGACCGGCGGAGTGAAGGTGCCGTAGTAGCCCAGGCCGATCATGGACTGCAGCACCTGGTTGCGGGAGGCCAGGGAGCGCAGTTCGGCGAGGACCTCCGCCTCGCTGCGGGCCGCGGGCAGGTTCAGCGCCTCGGTGCTCCTGATCACCTCGGGCACCGCGGCGGCGGTCAGCTCGTCGAGCGATCCGTAACCCACCTGGGCGAGCATCTTGGCCCGGTCGCCGGCGTCGGGGCCGATGTGGCGGTCCTCGAAGGGCGTGCCCCGCTCCAGCGCGGTGAGGGAGATGCGGTCGTGTGTCATCTGCGGAGGCCTCCTGGTCTCTGCGACCTGCGGGGGGCACCACGGCACGGGCGCCCGAACGGCCTCCCCCTCTGTCATCTCGACCTGAGAGCTTCACCGGCCCGTGTCCGCGACCCGGCTTTCACCGTCGGTGAGGAGGGGCTGCGGTGTCGCTCGTCCGCGGCCCGCCCTGCTTTCCAGAGTGACCTCACCCGCGCGGTACCTGGGCCTGAGAGATTCCGGGGAGGATTTGCTCCTTCGGCGCCTCCGGCGTCTGCCGTCGGAGGACTCTCCCGCTCGGGGTCAGCAGCCGTTTCAGAGCCTACCAGCGACGGACGGCGCGGGCCCCGCTCCGGTTCCGGCCCCGGTTTCGAGTGGCCGATGCACCGATTGTGCCCTTTCGTTGTTTGTAGGGACCGTTTCCGAGCAGGCGCGGACTTATGCGAGCAGTTGGAGGGACCGTGCGAACCGACATCGATCCGCGGCACCTGATAGGCCTCAAGGCGTTCGACCGCGACGGACAGAAGATAGGCACCGTGGACGAGGTGTACCTCGACGACGCCACCGGCGTGCCGGAGTGGGCGGCGGTGCGCACCGGGCTCTTCGGCCGTGACGCCTTCGTCCCGCTGGAGCCCAGCGAGGTGGTGGACGGGGTGCTGCGGGTGCCCTTCGAGCGCTCCCTCGTCAAGGGGGCGCCGGATTTCGGCGTGGGCCACCACCTCTCCCCCGAGCAGGAGCTGACGCTCTACCGCCACTACGGGCTGGACGTGCCCGCCGAGGCCTCCGTGTCCGGCGACGAGATCACCTTCGGGCGGATCGCCGGCTCGGAGGGCTGAGCGGTCGGCAGCGGAAGGGGTTCCGAGGGTTCCAGCTCGGGGTCGTCCACCGCGAAGGTGCGCACCCGGCCCGGCGGCGAGCCCGGTTCCTCGAACCGCACCGTGACCCTTCCCAGACCGCTCCCCTGGACCCAGCCCGGCCCGTACCGTGCGTGCCGTACGTCCAGACCGGGCAGCCAGCGGCGTTCGTTCCCCGAGACCTCTCCGGCCGCGGCGGCCGGCTCCACCGGTGGAGCCGGCCGCCGCGGCCGGCCGGTGTGGAGGACGTCGGCGGCCTGGGCGAACAGGTCCTCCTGGGTGAAGTCGGCCAGACCGCTCACCCCCACTCCCAGCAGCCGCACCCCCGCGGTGGTGTCCACCCCCTCGACGAGGCGGGCCGCGGCTTCCCTGACGACCGCCGGATCGTCCGTGGGACCGCGCAGCGTCTCGGAGCGGGTGAGGGTGGAGAAGTCGTAGCGGCGCACCTTGACCACCACCGTGCGTCCGGAGCGTCCCGCCTTCCGCAACCGCTCCACGCACCGGTCGGCCAGCCGGGCGATCTCCGCGTGGATCCGGGCGCGGTCGGTGAGGTCGGTGTCGAAGGTGTCCTCCACCGAGACCGACTTGGCGTCCCGGTCGGCCACCACCGGCCGCTCGTCGATGCCCTGCGCCATCGTGTACAGCGCCGTGCCGTGTGCCCTGCCCAGCAGGCGGACCAGTTCCGCCTCCCCGGCCTCGACGATCTCACCGACGGTCGCCACCCCCGCCCGGCGCAGTGTCTGGGCGGTGGCCGGCCCCACGCCGGGCAGCGTCCGCACCGGCATGGGAGCCAGCAGAGCCCGCTCCGTGCCGGGCTGGATCACCACCAGCCCGTCGGGTTTGGCCCGCTCCGAGGCGATCTTGGCGAGCATCTTCGACCCTGCCAGGCCGACCGAGCCGCTGAGCCCCGTGGCGGCCCGGATGTCCCGGCGCAGCCGTTCGCCGACGGCTCGGGCCTCCCGGGCCGACCCCACCTCCAGACCGCCCGCCCGGAGGTCCACGAACGCCTCGTCCAGGCTCAGCGGCTCCACCAGCGGCGACAGCTCGCGCAGCAGGCCCATCACCACGTCGCTCACCCGTCGGTAGAGGCCGAAGCGAGGTGTGAGGTAGGCGGCGTTGGGGCACAGCCGCCGGGCCTGCGCCATCGGCATCGCCGAGTGCACTCCGAAGGGACGGGCCTCGTAGGAGGCGGTGGCGACCACCCCGCGCGGCCCGAGACCGCCGACGATCACGGGTTTCCCGCGCAGGCTGGGCTTCGCCGCCTGCTCCACGGCGGCGAAGAACGCGTCCATGTCCAGGTGCAGGATCGTCGGTGCCCCTCTCACACCTGCGATGCTGCCCTATGCCGCTGACAACCGTGACGGCCCTCCCGGCCCGTGCCCGGAAGCCCTGCGGTCTTCCGGGCACGTGTCCGGCCGCGCCGGTCCGGGGCGGCGCCCCGGCGGTCAGCCCGCCCGGTTGCGGCGCCGCGCCAGCTCGTCGGCGGGGTTGTTCCCGACCAGCGTCTCCCCGGTGTCGACCCGCTCGGCGTGCAGCTGGGACAGGAGCGCCTCGACGTCCCGCCAGACCGCTCCGACGGCGATCCCGAAGACTCCCTGGCCGCCCTGGAGGAGGTCGACGACCTCGTCGGGTGAGGAGCACTCGTAGACCGTCGCCCCGTCGCTCATCAGCGTCATCTGCGCGAGGTCGCCGAGATCCCGCGAGCGCAGGTGCTTCACGGCCGCGCGGATGTTCTGCAGGGACACCCCGGCGTCCAGGAGCCGCTTGACGATCTTGAGGACCACCACGTCGCGGAAGCTGTAGAGCCGCTGGGTTCCGGAGCCGTACGCCGGACGGACGCTCGGCTCGACCAGCCCCGTGCGGGCCCAGTAGTCCAGCTGCCTGTACGTGATGCCCGCGGCCGCGCACGCCGTGGGACCCCGGTAGCCGATCAGCTCGGAGCCGGCGTCCCGCGCTGCGGAGGCGGACTGCGCAGGGGGCCGTATGGAGGATCCGTGCAACGGGTACGGATCGCTCGCCGCCCTACTGTCGCCGGTGCTTCTCACGCCGACCCTCCGTCCTTCACGTCCCGCGGATATGCCCCGGGACCTGCCCAATCGACGGTAGGCAGTCACCCGGGGTGCGTCAACGATCGCCACACTCGGCACGCCGGGTGATAATCACCCAAGGGGTGGTTTCGCGTGCCCTCGTCACGGGAATGGGTGCCGGAATGGTCTGACGCCGCGTGCGCGCCCTACTGGTTGCTGGTACCGAAGTCCTCCGGGGAGATCTGGTCGAGGAACTCGCGGAACTTCTCCACCTCGTCCTCCTGCTCGTCGGGGATCGCGATCCCGGCGTCGTCCAGCACATCGTCGCTGCCGTAGATCGGCGTCCCGGTCCGCAGGGCCAGCGCTATGGCGTCGGACGGCCGCGCGCTCACCTCCACGCCACTGGCGAAGACCAGCTCGGCGTAGAAGACCCCCTCCCGCAGATCGGTGATCCGCACAGCGGTGAGCTCCTGGCCCACCGCTTCCAGAACATCCTTGAACAGGTCATGGGTCAGCGGGCGGGCGGGCGTCATGCCCTGCTGGGCGAAGGCGATCGCGGTCGCCTCGCCCGGACCGATCCAGATGGGAAGGTACCGGTCGCCTCCGACTTCACGCAGGAGAACGATCGGCTGGTTGGAGGGCATTTCGACCCGGACACCCACAACGTCGAGCTCGTTCACACAGCAACCCTAGGACGTGCCCGCCCTCTTTGGGTAGTCGAGCAGCCCGCCGTCTCAGTGGAGCCGTGCCCTGAGCGCCGACCGGACCAGAGCGGCGTGCAGCCGCACCGCCAGCGTCGCCAGCTCCCGCGCGGTCGTCTCGGCATGCGCTCTGGTCTGCGGGTTCCGGTGCCGCCGCAGCGGCGCGACAAGCTGCTCGATCAGCCCCGCCTCCCGTTCGGCCGCGGCCTTCACCATGCGCAGGTGGCGGGGCTCCAGGCCGTACCGTCCCAGATCGGCGACGATCCGGGCGATGGTGACCGTCTCGGCGTCGTACCCGCCGTCCCGGGCCGGAGCGATCAGCCCGTACGTCTCCCACTCGGCGAGCTGCTCCTCGTCCACCTCGGCGGCGGCCATCAGCTCGGTGCGCCCCACCCGCCCCGCGGTGAGGCTCTCGGAGATCCCCGAGCCGTCGGGGATCCCGGCGTCCGGGGCGACCGCCGGGGCCGGGATGCCGTCCAGCGGGTCGGCCGGCCGGGTCGGGCCCGGCAGCCGGATCTCCTCTCCCCGGTCGAGCGCGTCGAGCTGTTCCCGGATGACCCGCAGCGGCAGGTAGTGATCACGCTGCAGCCGCAGCACACGGCTCAGACGCTCCACGTCCGCCGCGCTGAACTTCCGGTAGCCCGACGGGGTGCGCTGCGGCTCCACCAGGCCCTCGGACTCCAGGAAACGGATCTTGGAGATCGTCACCTCGGGAAACTCGTCCCGCAGCAGGTTGAGTACGGCTCCGATGCTCATCGGGCCTGGTTCCTCGGCGGCGGTGCCCTTGCGGGCACCGCCGGACCGTGATTGCGGCATGGGGCGTCCCCGGGACGGTCGGTCGGATCAGACGGTCCGCTTGCTCGCGAAGAAGACCAGTCGGTACTTGCCGATCTGGACCTCGTCGCCGTTGTTGAGCACGACCGAGTCGATCCGCTCGCGGTTGACATACGTGCCGTTGAGGCTGCCGACGTCGGCGACGGTGAACCGGCCGTCCGGGCCACGCCTGAACTCCACGTGGCTCCGGGAGACGGTCACGTCGTCGAGGAAGATGTCGCTCTGCGGATGCCGCCCGGCCGTCGTCAGCTCGCTGTCCAGCAGGAAGCGGCTTCCGGAGTTCGGGCCCCGGCGCACCACCAGAAGCGCCGAGCCCGCCGGCAGGGCGTCCACGGCCGCCTGGGCCTCGGGCGACAGCGGCGGCGCCGCCTGGCCCGTCATCTCGGCCTCGTAGGCCTCCAGGCCCGAGATCGAGATGGTGGAGGTCGTCTCCGACGAACGCTCCGGCGCGGAGGCGCCGCCGTGCAGCGGCGCACCGCAGTTGGAGCAGAACCGGCTCGTCTCGGCGACGTGGTTCCCGCACCTCGGGCAGACCGACACGCCCGACTCCCCTCCCGGGGCCGACGGCGTCTGCGAACCTATGCCGCCGCCCCCGGGCGCGACCTCGTCCCGGAAGAGCGGACGCTGCGTGTTCTCGGCAGCCTCGCCGCCTCGCTGCGCACGGTGACGCGCACCGTCGCCGGAGTCCTGACGCTTGCCGAACAACTTCCCAAGAAAACTCACGGGCGATTCCCCTCGCACGAAACAGACCCGCCCGTGGGGCAGGACAGACCCTCAATGCTCACAGTGGCCGTACCGGACATCTTCACAACGTCCCCGGCCTTCGGACAGTTTCCCCTACTCATAGGCCGGCAAGCCCGCCGACCCCCCGGTTTCTCTCGCATCGGCTCACTGCGGTGACGACTGAGCGTAGTCAGGGCGCTTCGCCGATCGCAAGGCATCCACGACGATCTTCTCTGAACGGGTTATGGACACGGTGGCCTGCTCCTTCTCCAGAGTCTGGACGACACCGCCCGGGATGTTGAGCGCGGGCTCGATGTCCTGGGGCCGGCCGATGACCTCGAAGCGATAGGGCGCCGACACCCTGCGGCCGTCGATCCTGATGCCGTCGCCGTCGTCCGTGAAGTGGGTGCTCGTCACCACACGTACATCGTTGACCTCGATGGCCTCGGCGCCCGCGGCACGCAACTCCTGGATGGTGTCCAGCAGCATGTGCGCCTCCACCGCGTCCACCGGGTCGCTCACCGTCATCCGGATGCCCGGCCCCTCGGCGGCCACCGTACCTGCCAGTACGCCCAACTGCCGTGCCCGCTCCTGGGTCTGGCGGCGGGCCTCCTCCGCCTGGTTCGAGCTGTTCTCCAGCTCCGACCGCTGGTTCTCCAGTTTCCGCTTCTCTTCCTCCAGCCGCTCGGTGCGGCTGTCCAACTCGTCGAGGATCCGCACGAGATCCTCCTGCCGCGCGCCGCGCAGCGGACTGTTCTCACTGGTGGAGCGGACCTGGATGGCGAGTCCCAGCCCGAGGACGAACAGCAGCAGCGCCACGGTGAGTTGGTTGCGGTTCACCCGCGGCGGCCAGAGCCCGCGGATCAGCCTCTCGCGTCCGGTCGGCACCGGCCGCTCGCCGGGGCCGGATTCCTCCGGCTCCGCCGGCCCGGCGGTCTTCTCCCGCTCCTGTGCCGGGTCTTCGCCCGGGGTTTTGTCGTCGCTCATCGCTCTCTCACGCCCGGAACACGTGCCGCCGGATGGCGGCGGCATTGGAGAAGATACGGATGCCCAGCACCACCACGACGCCTGTCGACAGCTGCGCACCCACGCCCAGCTTGTCGCCGAGGAAGACGATCAGGGCGGCCACCACCACATTGGACAGGAACGACACGACGAAGACCTTGTCGTCGAAGATACCGTCCAGCATCGCGCGCAGGCCGCCGAACACCGCGTCCAGCGCGGCCACGACGGCGATCGGCAGATAGGGCTCGACGACCGTCGGCACCACGGGACGGACCACGAGCCCGGCCACGACTCCCACGATGAGGCCCAAAACGGCGATCACGATGTACTGCCCTCTCCTGTCTTCACGGGCTCGGCTGTGCGGACGGTCAGGCTGGGAGCGGCGGGCAGCCGCACCTCGTCCTGCACGGAGATGCGGGTGACGATGCCGTAGCTGTCCTGCAGCACGGCCAGATAGCGGCCGTCGCCGCTGTCCTGGAACTCGTCGCTCAGCCTCTCGCCGTCCCCGACCGCGAGCAGCGTGTACGGCGGCACCAGCGGTTTGTTGTCGACGAGTATGGCGTCACCGGCCGCTCGGATGGCGGACAGGGCCGTCAGACGCTGGCCGTTGACCGAGATCGCCTCGGCCCCCGCCTCCCACAGGCCGTTGACGACACGTTGCAGGTCCCTGTCCCGCACCCGTCCGGTGTCGGCGAAGCCGGTGCTCTCGCGGGGACCTCCACCCCCGCTCCGCCCGGCGTCCTCGGCGTCGTCGACGACCAGCTTGATTCCCGGCCCCTCGACCGGTACGGCCCCGGCCAGCAGCGCGACGAGTTCGCTCCGGTCGCCGCCGTGCTTCTTCAGCGCCTCGCGCTGCATCGCCGCGACCTCCCGGCGGAGTGCGTCCACGTTCCTCTGCAGGTCGTCGGCGTTCCCGCCGCCGTCCTCGATCCGGTCGATCAACTCTTGACGCTCCTTGGCGTCCGTGGGCGCCTCGTACCGGGCCTGGGCGGCTCCCAGCGTGACCACCAGCGCGGCGAGGACGAGACCGGCGGCCAGTCCGAGCTTGGCCCGCAGCGTACAGGGAAGCCCGGACCGGCCTTCGGCGCCCCGACGGGCCGCGGCCTCCGCGTAGCCGTCGTCGAGGCTGTGCTCCATCACGTTGGTCAGGAGCGACATGGAGGCATCGGGTCGCGCAGGCCGTGAGGGGGTGCTCCGTACGGGGTGCTGCTGCGACATGCCGCACATCGTCGCACGTCCGGACCGGTACCGCCGAACGGGGCCTCCGGATCGCCGGAACGCGGCGGTTTGCGGAGGCCCCGCAGGGCTCGGGGAGCGGCGAGGTCAGCGTCCGGCGCTGTCGACCACCGCCGACCACTCGTCGAGCAGCGCCTGGGCGGAGGCGTCGTCGGGGCCCTCCGCCCACAGGTGCGTGACCGCCTCGGCCGGGTCCGGCAGCACCATGACCCAGCGGCCGTCGGGCTCCACCACGCGCACGCCGTCGGTCGTGTCGACGTAGCGGTCCCCCGCGGCCTCGACGACCCGCCGCATGACCAGGCCCTTGACCGCCCAGGGTGTGGCGAGGTCACGGCGCAGCACGTGGGCCTGCGGGATGCGGGCGTCGATCTGGCTCAGCGTGAGCTGCGTACGGGCCACGAGCCCGAGCAGGCGCACGAAGGCGGCCGTGCCGTCGAAGACGCTGCTGAACTCCGGCACGATGAACCCGCCCCGGCCGTCGCCGCCGAAGATGGTGGCGTCGTCCCGGCCGACCCTGGTGAGGTCGTCGGGCGAGGTCGTGGTCCACTCGACCTGGGCGCCGTGGTACGCGGCCACCTGCTCGGCGATGCGGGTCGTGGTCACCGGCAGGGCGATCTTGCCGCTGCGCCGCTCGGCGGCGATCAGGTCGAGCATCACCAGCAGTGCCCGCTGGTCCTCGATGATCCTGCCGCGCTCGTCGACCAGGGAGATCCGCTCCCCCACGGGGTCGAACCGGACACCGAAGGCCGCCCGGGCCGAGGCGACGATCTCCCCCAGCCGCACCAGTCCGGAACGGCGGGTGTCCGCGGTCTCGGTGGGCCTCGACTCGTCGAGACCGGGGTTGATCGTCAGCGAGTCGACACCGAGCCGGCCGAGCAGGCTGGGCAGGACGAGTCCGGCGCTGCCGTTGGAGGCGTCCACGACGACCTTGAGCCCGGACTCGGCGACACCGGTGGTGTCCACCGCCCTCAGCAGCGTCCCCGTGTAGGAGTCGAACACGCTCGCCGGGAAGCTCAGGTCGCCGATCTCGCCGGGGAACGCCCTGCGGTACTCCTGCCGGGCGTAGACGCGGTCGAGCTTGCGCTGGCCCGCCTGGGAGAGGTCGGCCCCCCTCTCGTCGAAGAACATGATGTCGACGGAGTCGGGGATGCCCGGCGTCGTGCGGATCATGATGCCGCCCGCACTGCCCCGGGCGGTCTGCTGCCGGGCCACGGGCAGCGGCACGTTCTCCAGGTCGCGCACATCGATGGCGCTCGCCTGAAGGGCCGAGATCACCGCGCGCTTGAGGGCTCGCGCGCCTCGGGAGTGGTCGCGCGCGGTGGTGACGGTCGCGCCCTTCTTCAGGGTGGTGGCGTAGGCTCCGGCGAGTCGTACGGCCAGCTCCGGGGTGATCTCCACGTTGAGGATGCCGGAGACTCCGCGGGCGCCGAACAGGTGGGCCTGACCGCGCGACTCCCAGATGACGGAGGTGTTGACGAACGCGCCCGCCTCGACGGTCTTGAAGGGGTAGACGCGGACGTTGCCCTGGACGATGGACTCCTCACCGACCAGACACTCGTCACCGATGACCGCCCCGTCCTCGATCCGGGCGGCACGCATCACATCGGTGTTCTTGCCGATGACGCAGCCACGGAGGTTGGACTGCGGACCGATGTAGACGTTGTCGTGGATCACCGCCTTGTGCAGGAAGGCACCGCTCTTGACGACCACGTTGGAGCCGATGACCGTGTGCTCGCGGACCTCGGCGCCGGCCTCCACCTTGGCGTAGTCGCCGACGTACAGCGGTCCCCTCAGGACGGCGTCCGGATGGACTTCGGCGCCCTCGGCGATCCAGACACCCGGGGAGATCTCGAAGCCGTCGATGTCGACGTCGACCTTCCCCTCGAGAACGTCCGCCTGGGCCTTCACATAGCTCTCGTGGGTGCCGACGTCCTCCCAGTAGCCCTCGGCGACATAGCCGTAGATCGGCTTGCCTTCCTTCATCAGCTGCGGGAAGACGTCCCCCGACCAGTCCACGGGAACATCGGGCTCGACGTAGTCGAAGACCTCCGGCTCCATGACGTAGATGCCGGTGTTGACGGTGTCGGAGAAGACCTGCCCCCAGGTCGGCTTCTCCAGGAACCGTTCGACCTTCCCCTCGTCGTCGACGATGGTGATGCCGAACTCCAGGGGGTTCGGCACGCGGGTGAGGCACACGGTCACCATCGCACCGCGCTCACGGTGGAAGTTGATGAGCTCGGTCAGGTCGAAATCGGTGAGCGCATCGCCGGAGATGACGAGGAACGAGTCGTCCTTGAGGGCTTCCTCCGCGTTCTTGACGCTGCCGGCGGTACCGAGCGGCTTTTCCTCATTGGCGTAGGTGAGCTCCATACCGAGCTCTTCGCCGTCACCGAAGTAGTTCTTGACCAGCGAGGCCAGGAACTGTACGGTCACCACGGTCTCGGTGAGACCATGCCGCTTGAGCAGCCTGAGCACGTGCTCCATGATGGGCCTGTTGGCCACCGGCAGCAGCGGCTTCGGCATACTCGCGGTCATAGGACGAAGACGGGTGCCTTCGCCACCGGCCATTACGACGGCCTTCATCTCGGAAGCGTCCTCCTTGAAGAGACGACATTCATGCCGACTGCGCCCCGCCGGGCAGGCCTCTGATCCTTGAGGGCCTGCCCGGTTCACAGCACGAAGGAAGCAAGGGCTCAGTCGGCAGCGGTGTCCGCCTTGACAAGTCGGCGGACCTGGATCACGTAGAGGATCCCTGCCCACCAGTAGAGAGTTGTACCCCAGCCTGCGAACGCCCATCCGAAAATAGCAGCGAGTGACGGAATCAGCCCGTTTCCGTCACTGAGCAGCAGCAACGGGAAGGCGTACATCAGGTTGAAGGTGGCGGCTTTCCCCAGGAAGTTGACCTGCGGGGGAGCGTACCCGTGCCGGTCGAGGACCCAGACCGCGACCAGCAGCATGAGCTCACGTGCCAGGAGCAGCCCCGTCAGCCACAGCGGAAGGATGTCGCGCCAGGTCAGCCCGACAAGGGTGGAGAGAACGTACAGCCGGTCCGCGGCCGGGTCCAGGATGCGGCCGAGCCCGCTGATCTGGTTCCAGCGCCGGGCGAGTTTGCCGTCCAGGTAGTCGCTGACGCCGCTGAACGCCAGGACGAGCAGAGCCCAGCCGTCGGCGTTCGGGCCGCCGAACTCCGGCCAGAGGATCAGCCACAGGAAGACCGGCACACCGACGAGCCGCGCCATGCTGAGGATGTTGGGGATGGTGAGGACACGGTCCGTCTGGACGCGCGTCTCCTGGACCTCCACCCGGGCCTCCCGTGAATCCGTATCGATGATGCCCCTGACGATACCCGCAGCCTGGCGTAACAGCCGGAAGGGGGGTCCGGGAACAAGCCGGCTCAAGGGGGATGAAATACAGAAAACGCATGAAAGCCCCGTCGGGTTACCCGACGGGGCTTTCATCACGAATTGTTCGGCGGCGACCTACTCTCCCACACGGTCCCCCGTGCAGTACCATCGGCGCTGGAGAGCTTAGCTTCCG